>NZ_AXWV01000061.1 GCF_000482845.1 Anaerobiospirillum succiniciproducens DSM 6400 | reverse complement strand
CCACTCTTAGAGAGTCCTGAGACAAGTTTTCCAATATGATGCTTATGACGACCGTCTTTATCATTGGTCCAATAGACCACATACTTGTTTTCAGTAATAGAAGCCCATTCTGGTACTTCCATTACTGGGAAATTCTTTAAAATAGCCATCTCAGTTAACCTCAAAAATATTGATCCTCGTGGATCAGTATATTTTACATTATACTGAGAACTATTTCAACAATTATTTCAAGAAATTAGATCTAAAATCCTTTATTTATGCTGTAATTTGATATTTATATTAAGTCGGATGTAAAATATAGTAAGATACTGATCCAAAAGACTGAGAATTAGCGTTTACAATTTCGCCAAGTAAAACCTCATGAGCTTTTAGATGTAGAAGTTGATGAGGATAGCTTCTATGAATTTATCTTTAAGATAGCTGTTGTGTACGAGCGACTGATTAAAGAGTCAAAATACGCCTATGATGCACATTTGCTTCACCAATTGTGGAGTGAGTTACCTGCATCATTCAAGAGCTGCTCAGAATATAAGCACATTATCATTGATGATGCGAACCATGTACCGAGCTGCGTGATCAAAGCCCTTACCAAGAGCATTGCGCCAGGTGGTTCTCTGACACTATTTGTAGATAAATATAGACTCGGGTCTTATCCTCTGTATATTGAAAGCCTAGAGTTTTTATCACATGCTCATCATGAGATCCTGGTTAGTAATTACCGATCTCAACATCTAATACACTCTCTAGCTTCGACATTTGCCAAAGCTAATGGTCAAAAATTAGATGAAAGAGATTTGAATTTCAATCAATATAAGAAGGTAAAACCACTTCTTATTTGTGCAGATAGCAAAAGTGAGGAAGAAGCAAGGATTATAAATATTGTATCGAACTCTAAAGGCATTAGCTCTATCGCTTTTCTCGTGAGCAACAGTTCACAAGTAACACTCTTAAGCAAGATACTACCCAATGCTAAAAAGATTAAGGAATTAAGTAGCTGTGAGCTTAAGATGCCCAATGGCGTATATATTGGAGCAATGTTAGAGGCGAAGGGGCTTACCTTTGATGTAGTATATTTGCCTTTTATGAGTGAAGAGGCTTTTGACTCCCTTTTTAATGAAGAAGATGACTTAGAGGCGGCCAGAAGCATCTATACAGGCATTAATTGCGCATCTAAGTTTCTAGGTGTAATTTACTCAGGCAATCTGACCAAGCATCTAGAATGTGTGCTCGATAAGTTTGAAAGCTGATGGCCTTATTGAAAATGCAATTAGCTGCATGAAATCCTTTGGCTTAAGAGGGTCGAGGCTGAGAAGTAACGAGAGTCTTAACAATAAGATTCTTAACCTCGCACTGTAGTTCTTGAGAAGCTTGATAGCGAGGCCTACACTCAGCTATAACTTATGGGTCAGAAAGCACCTTAGGCGATAATCAGATTACGAATGAGAGAGCGTTCATGTACATATCATTGAGCAAAGAAGTTCTTAAGCGCATTCAAGCTGGGCTTAATCAGGACTCTATTGTCTATAGCTTAATTGATAAGCTCGATAACAAGCAGTCTGATGCCCTATTCTTACCTGCTCAGGGTATTAATCTTATAAGTGGCTGCAGTGGTTCTGGCAAGTCTGCCTTAAGTATCTTAAGAGCTGTCTACTTAAGCCGTAAAGATGCTAATGACAATGCTGGCAAGACCTTAGTGCTTTTGCGTAATGCGCAGTTTATGTCTATTGTGCAAAACTCTTTGACTGCTCACGCGCTTAAGAGCATTGAACTTAATAGCTTTAGGCTCATGGTGACAGATGATGTTAAAGCCTACTTAGCCCATAAGTTTGGTCTGTCGCTTGAAGAGATCAAGAAAAAAACATTACAGTGTACTGGCAAGACTCGTTCAGCGCTTATAAGCAGCGCTATCGATGAGGTAAAACAAGCCTATCCAAGCTTTGCACCCTTGGATATTTACGCCATTTGTGTTGAAGAAATCAGGATCATAACGGTAGAGAGTATTTTAGATTCAGATGAGTACCTAAAGCATATACAGCTACGATCTATAAAGCCGCATGAGCTTTTGGAGGCAGAGGTTGATGAACCTAGCTTCTATCAATTTATCTTTAAGATCTATGTAGCGTATGAGCGACTTATCAAAGAGTCTAAATACGCTTATGATCCGCACATCATGCATTATTTATGGAGTGAGCTAGACCCTCAATTTAAGAGCAGCTCAAAGTTTAAGCACATCATCGTCGATGATGCTAACCATGTACCGAGCTGTGTGATTAAGGCTATAGCTAATCATCTAGCTGAAGATGGCTCACTTACACTCTTTTGCGATAAGCTCGGCTTTAAATCCTATCCTATTTACCTGGAGACTAAAGAGTTTTTATCCCGTGCTCAAAGTGTGCAGCTGTGTACTAACTACCGCTCTCAAGTTCAAGTGCACAAACTCGCTCATTACCAAGCTAGCAATAGCCTGCCAACTTGTGTCGATGAGGAGTTTAACGGCACTAAGGCAGATGCAATTAAGCCTAAAGTGCTAAGAGTAGATAGCGAGAGTGCTGAAGATGAGCAGCTTGAAAAGCTTGCCACGCTCTATAAAGACTCTAAAAGCTTTGTTTTGCTTGTGAGCAAGTCAACTGAGGTAACACGCCTTAGCAAAATGGTGCCATATGCCCAAAAGCTAAAAGACGTAAGTGCATTTGAGCTTAGGATGCCTAAGGGCGTGTATATAGGCACTACCTTGGAAACTAAGGGCATTACTTTTGATGTTGTGTGTATGCCTTTTATGTCTGAAGAGAAGTTTGACACCATTTTCAGCCCTGAAGATCTCTTCATTGCTGCTAAAACTATCTATACAGGCATCAATTGCGCAGCAGATGAGTTCTATGCCCTTTACTCAGGTAAGATCAGCAAGTATCTCAGCCATCTGTTAGATCACTTTGAGGAAGGTTAGTCCATCAAAGAGTGGAGCATCGGTGCTTTTGCGCTTTGATGCTTCTATCTTGCTTATGCGCAGCTATAGTGTATTAGCACTAGCATCTAGTTAAGCTTAAGTAACAGCAAGGCCTTAAGAGGCCTGGTTAACTCAATATTAAGGTTTTGCTATGACTACTGACATTGCAACTTCTACTATCCATTACCGTGCCTTGGGTGCCATGTTAGGTGCTGCCTATGGTGATGCTTTAGGCTGGCCTAATGAGAGAAGTCGCAATAAGGCCAAAGCTCCTGAGGCAGGGGCATGGCATAAGCTTAGAGCATGGCAAAGAGATCAGTCGACGCGCTTTGCTATCTTGCGCTACGACATTGAAAAAGGCAGTTATAGCGACGATACGCAAATGATCTTGTGTCTATCGCGTGCTCTATTAAAGTCAGATCAGTGGTATAAGCACTACACAACCAAGGAGCTTCCTTTTTGGCAGGTGTATCAGCGTGGTGGTGGCGGTGCTACTAAAAGTGCAGTTAAGGCCTGGGCAAGTGGCATAGCCCCATGGCTCTCTGATGAAAAAGAGCGCTTTTTTAATGCAGGTGGTAATGGTGTAGCCATGCGTGTGCTGCCTCATGCCATTATGGGTTATAAGCTCGACTTTGGGCACACCGCGCATAATATCTTGCTCGATGGTATTGCCACCCATGGACACCCGCAGGCATTAGTGGGTGCTTTAGCCTATGGCTATGCTTTGTGGTATGCACTGCGCCAAGGGAGCTTAGCAAATAACTCCCTACTCTCTGCCCAAACTGGCAATGAAGCTACTCAGGGATGTAGTGAGGGTGTAGCTATAGACGGTAATGGTGTAGGCCCTTACCCATCTGCAGAACTATTTTATGAGGCAAACTTTGCTAAAGTCGTCTTAGATGCCATAGATGAGTGGTCAGCTTGTGCCTTAGATTATGATCTGCCTGAGAGCTTTATTGAGCTTGCACAAGATAGCTCATCTACAGGTGCTAACTACTCCTACCGTGCTTTATGGGATGAGGCAGTGGCTACTATGCAAAAGTATTTAGTCACGGCAGCAAGCTCCTGTGAGCATATTGCAGCAGCCTTAGCTAAGGTAAAGAGCGCTACAGGAGCAAATGTAGCCAGCCCTGCTTTCTATGAGCAAGTTGATAAGCTCAATGACAATAGCCTAAAAGAACTCAATTGCTTTGACAAAAATGTTAGTGGTGCTGGTACTGTAGCTGCAGCAGTGGCTATATACCAAGCAAGTGCCTATCTACATGATCCTGTACGTGGAATTGTACGACTTGCCTTTGCTAAGGGCTCCGATACCGATACTAATGCCTCAATGGCCGCAGCACTCTTAGGCTCAGTATATGGAGAAGGCTTTATCGATGGTGAGACTCTTGCTGAGGTACAAGATAAAGATTGCATACGTGACTATGCTCATGCCTTAGTTAATAGTGCTTATACTCAGCCATGTTTAGATGGTGCCACTATCAAGACTATGGCGCTTGGTGGTCAAAAGTTTAGTGAGCGCACTTGGTCAAATAATTTCTTTAAGCCAATCAAGGACAGCACAAAAGCTAAGAGCGCTGCAGCTAAGTCGAAAGCCAAAAGCAAAGCCGCTCAAGATACAGCTTTTGATGAGGGACTGTTTGCCAACAGCCTACTTAGTGATGCTGATATGCAAGCAAACCCATCAGAGGCCATGCACAGTGCAGACGAGATTGCCTCCACCATGCGTCAGGCATATTCTGGACATATCTCTACCCCTTGGTATGGCTTTGTAACTGACAAGGTGCTGCCTATTGGCCTTGGTTGCAAGACTTTTTATAAGCTCGAGCGCTCAGATGATACGGGCGACAAGTTATATATCTTTGCCAGAATTGAGGCTAGTGACGGCCAGACCTTCTATGTCAAAACCTCACAAACCATTAAGCAAGATAAAGACGATGACGCAACAGCAGCGCCGCCAGCCCCAAGCCATGCCCCTGATACCACTAAAGGTTCGTCAGCTCTCAAAGCGTCTAGAGCGGCTATGCAAGCGAGCACCTCAAGCTATACAGAGCCTGCAGATACCTCAAGCGCTCATGCACTTCAAAGTCCAAATGCAAACACAAACGCAAATGCAAACACCAGCATAAACGCTAATGCCAATGCGCCTGTCGTATCTTATGGCTCTCAAAGCCCAGATGACACTATCGGTTTTGATAGCTTAATTACAGGGACACATGCACAAGCATTCTCCCGCAATAGCAGCACCAGGGCAGCTGCTCCAACTCAAGAGACACTTGCTTCTACTGCTAACAACCTAGATGTAGATACTCTAGCAGCTAGCTCCCATGCGACAGATGCTACAAACAATGAAGCTATCTACAGAAATATGCCTAGCTCTAATCATTCGGCAGTAAGCACGGTTAGCACCGCTAGAGACAACCATAGCTCCGTGGTGCAATGCTATCAGGCAGGCTTTAAGGTATGTGCAGAGTCGTTTGAAAGGTCAATTGCGTTCTACAAAGACTGCTTGGGCCTTACCATTAAGAAGCAAACACGTAATACAGTTTCTTTTGAGCAAGGTATTACCTTAATTGTTTCAAACTATCTGCAAAGTAAATGTGGCTTACCTAATGCCTTTAGACTGCGCTCTCTTATCTTTTTGGATGTGTCAAATATTAGAATGGCCTATGAGCAGCTGAAGCGATCATCATTTACTATCATAAGTGCCATTGCTCCATGGCCTAAGAGCGACAAAGAGTTCTTTAGAGCGCAAGACCCAGATGGCAATATCGTAGAGGTATTTGGTACCGTCACCCAAGCTTAACTACCACAAAAGCCACGGCGAGCAGCCTAACCCTTGCACAGAGCATGTCTTAAGCATGCTAGGCAAGGCTGAGATAAACAGACTTTAGCATGCTTCAAGCAGGACGTGTGATACATAAGGACAGGCTGACACCATAAGGACAATTTGTACAGCAAGCAAGACATGGTAGTAGCGAATCCTGCGTTTCAAAGTGATGGCCAATGGTTGGATGACAAACGACAGCATTGACTGCATGTGCGGGCGCTGTAGATAGCGCCCCATGAGGAACGGTAAAGAGCTATGCGCGGTGAGTAAATTTCACCTTAGCAAGTTACAGCCGATGGATAGATAGCTGTAGAGCTGTATGAGGGGCTGTTTTACAAAGTCACATAGCCGGAGGGGTTAGGCAGTAGCTAAGAACAACCTAAGGCTACTGCGCATTTTGAGGGGCGATTACTTATTCTCTCCGGCTGGAACGGCTGGACTAGCAGATACGGTATTTGCATCGGCCATGACATTAGCGGTGTCTAAGGTCTCGACTGCGGCGTTATCAAGGTGCTCAGCTTGCGCCTCACGCTTCTTGCGGCCTTCGATAAGCATCTTACGGGTGATGTAGTTAAACACCATCACGATGAAGGTGGCGACGAGCTTGCCTATAATATAGCTAATGGCCAAGACCTCTACAGTAAACCACATAATGCCGTTATTAATAAACAGGCCTATGGTTGAGAGCACAAAGAACATGATGAGGCGAGTAAGCGACTTTTGCTTCTTGCTTGGGGTGAAGACCCACATCATGCTCAATACATAGTTAACCCATACTGAGACGATAAATGAGATGGTAGCTGAGACTAAGTAATCTAAATGTACTAGCTCAGTTAAGATAAGCAGCAGTCCAAAGTCGATAACAAAGGCAATGCCTCCAGTAACGGCAAAGCGCATAATCTGCTTAAATAAGGGACTGCGGATAAACTCTAAGGCCATAAGATGCTCCTCGATTTAGGAGTGGCAAAATAATCTACTGAGCACAGACTGTCAAGCAAGTTTGACAAAAGCGATGCCTAATGCCCTATCTTTACTCAAAAATAATGCATAACCAAAGTAAAAATATTTAGGCAACACAAGCACAGTAGCTCAAAGCACACAATGCGACGCTATGTAGCCTATGATAATCGAGAGAGCTTAGTTGAAAATGAGCAGAACAGCATACAGGCCAAATCTCATGCAAGTCACAAGGTAAAACCTATTCTCTAGGCACGCCTTAGAAAGAGCCGGTTGAACGCTTGCTGCACATATAAATAAGGCCGCAAATGAGAGTAAGCGGCCTTAAAAGATATGAGAGATTATTTGGTTTTAGCGACTAACGACCGCCTAAGAGGCTTAATGCGACAGTTGGGCGCTGATTAGCCTGACTTAAGATGGTCTGAGAAGCCTGCTGAATAATCTGATTCTGAGTTAAAGCTGCAGTCTCAGATGCAAAGTCGGTATCGCGAATACGGCTGCGTGCATCAGATTCATTCTCAGCAATAGAGCTCTGATTGCGGATGGTGCTTTCCATACGATTCTGGATTGCGCCTAGCTCAGCACGGTTAGAATCCACGTATTCAATGAACTTGTCGATGTTGGCTAAAGTGATTTGCGCCATGGAAGCAGTAGACACTGAGAAGCGTGCATCGGACATTACTTTCTGATTGTTGAACTTCGTGATGATGCCTGCTTTGGAGTAACTATCGTTAATATCAGCGCCACCAGCATCTTTCCACTTATTAGCACTCATCGCAGAAAGTGCATTGGATATCTTAAAGCCACGGGTATCCATAGTGATTTCGTCCATGGAATTCGCGCCCACCTGGAAGAAATACTGGCCTTTTTTAGCATTGTTAGCACCACCAGCAATGGCAACCTCACGAGTTAAGGTGTTATCGCCTGCGCCATCTAATACCAGAGCTCCTGCAAAGGTGGTCTTCTTGGCGATACGGGTGATCTCGTGGCTTAAGGAAGTGACTTCTTCTTGAAGAGCCTGACGATCTTTTGCAGTGTTGGTACCGTTGGCAGCCTGAACTGCGAGGGTACGAATACGCTGCAGCATATTGGTCTGCTCGTCTAAGGCACCTTCGATGGTCTGAGCTAAGGCAATACCGTCGTTAGCGTTACGATTTCCCTGATTTAAGCCATTTATCTGGGATGTTAAGCGATCAGAGATCTGGAGGCCTGCAGCGTCGTCTTTGGAGCTGTTGATACGAAGACCTGAAGACAAACGCTGATATGAGGTGTTGAGTGCTAAAGTAGAGTTAGCGAGCTTACGCTGAGCGTTGATAGAGCTCACGTTAGTGTTAACGTATAAAGCCATGATTCTCTCCAATATCGTCTATGCAGGACAGAGAAGCTCAAAGGCCCTACTCCACCTTGCTTTTGCAATCAATGTATTCGTAAAGGGCATCATTGCCACTTACGAATAAACTGTCTGCCACCTCTTACCAAATAAGGCCGGAAATGAGAGCACGCGGCCTTAAGTGATATGAGAGATTATTTGTTTTTAGCGACTAACGACCGCCTAGGAGGCTTAATGCGACAGTTGGACGCTGGTTAGCCTGGCTCAGAATAGACTGAGAGGCCTGCTGGATGATCTGGTTCTGAGTTAAAGCCGCAGTCTCAGATGCAAAGTCAGTATCGCGGATACGTGAGCGTGCATCAGATTCATTCTCAGCAATTGAGCTCTGATTACGGATGGTGCTTTCCATACGATTCTGGATTGCGCCTAGCTCAGCACGGTTAGAATCCACGTATTCAATGAACTTGTCGATATTGGCTAAAGTGATCTGAGCCATTGAAGCAGTTGACACTGAGAAGCGTGCATTGGAATAAACAGTTTGATTTCCAAACTTGGTGATAATGCCTGCTTTTGAGAACTCAGTACCGACGGTTCCATTTGCACCAACAGGCCACTTAGAGGCACTCATGGCTGAAAGTGCATTTGAGATCTTGAATCCACGAGTATCCATGGTGATTTCGTCCATGGAATTCGCGCCCACCTGGAAGAAATATTGTCCTTTTTTAGCCTTGTTAGCAGCACCAGCAATGTTCTTTTCTCGAGTTAAGGTGTTGTCGCCTGCGCCATCTAATACCAGAGCTCCTGCAAAGGTGGTCTTCTTGGCGATACGGGTGATCTCATGGCTTAAAGAGGTAACTTCCTCTTGGAGAGCCTGACGATCTTTTGCAGTGTTGGTACCGTTTGCAGCTTGAACTGCTAGGGTACGGATACGCTGCAGCATGTTGGTGTTTTCGTCTATGGCACCTTCGATGGTCTGAGCTAAGGCAATACCGTCGTTAGCGTTACGATTTCCCTGATTTAAGCCATTTATCTGGGATGTTAAGCGATCAGAGATCTGCAGGCCTGCAGCGTCGTCCTTAGAGCTATTGATACGAAGACCTGAGGATAAACGCTGATATGAGGTGTTGAGTGCTAAGGTAGAGTTAGCGAGCTTACGCTGAGCGTTGATGGAGCTCACGTTAGTGTTAACGTATAAAGCCATGATTCTCTCCAATATCGTCTATGCAGGACAGAGAAGCTTAGACGCCGTGCTCCACCTTGCTTTTGCAATCAATGTATTCGTAAAGGGCATAGCTGCCACTTACGAATAAACTGTCTACAAACTCTCACCAAATAAGGCCGCAAAGGAGAGTACGCGGCCTTAAGTGATACGAGTCTTTAAAATCTATGTTTACGTATTAACGACCTAAGAGGCTAAGTGCCACAGTTGGACGCTGATTAGCCTGGCTCAGAATGGTCTGAGAGGCCTGCTGAATAATCTGGTTCTGAGTTAAAGCTGCAGTCTCAGATGCAAAGTCGGTATCACGAATACGGCTGCGTGCATCAGATTCATTCTCAGCAATAGAGCTCTGATTACGGATGGTGCTTTCCATACGATTCTGGATTGCGCCTAGGGCCGCACGCTTGGAATCTACTGCCTCAATCATCTTGTCGATGTTGGCTAAAGTCTTCTGAGCGCCAGATGCTGTGTCGACCAAGAAGTATGCTAATGAAGGTGTGGCAGCCTTGGTGTAAAACAGACCAGTACCATTTTGACCTACTGCATCTTGCTTATTGTCTTTAATATCAAGTTGTGCCATTTTTGCGATGCCATTGATATGAAAACCGTCAAGTACTCGAAGCTTAATCATATCTTGGGCGTTAGCACCTACTTGGAAGTAATAATCACCATCACCGTTCTTTAAGGTATCAAGCTTAACGTTACCGCCAGTACCACCTGCGCCAGTAGTTGCATCCTTACTCATCAATACATTTGCACCAGCAAATGTTGTCTTATAGGCAATTCGGCTAATTTCATGAGATAAAGACTTCACTTCTTCTTGAAGTGCCTGACGATCCTTTTGGGTATTGGTACCGTTAGCAGCCTGTACTGCGAGGGTACGGATACGCTGCAGCATGTTGGTGGTTTCGTCTAAGGCACCTTCGATGGTCTGAGCTAAGGCAATACCGTCGTTAGCGTTACGATTTCCCTGATTTAAGCCATTTATCTGGGATGTTAAGCGATCAGAGATCTGCAGACCGGCAGCATCGTCCTTAGAGCTGTTAATACGAAGACCTGAGGACAGTCTCTGATAAGAGGTATTGAGTGCTAAGGTAGAGTTAGCAAGCTTACGCTGAGCGTTGATAGAGCTAACATTCGTATTAACATATAAAGCCATGGTATCTCTCTCATAAGGCAGGCCATGATCATTTTGTAAAAGATCATGGCAATATCATTCCTAATCGGCTTTGAGCAAGAGCTGTGCCTATTTCGTAAAGCAGTTTGGCTAAATGTGTATAAAGAGCTTGTTTAAGCCAGTGTTTCATAAACAGTCTTGCCATCACTTACGTACTTTATACGTGGCAATCCTTTGCCACACGGCAACGGTGCGTCCATGATCTTGCTATTTGGCTATACCATGATGTCTATTCTTACTGAGAGTGAGCATTGATTGTGCGCTTGCAGTACTGCCTAAAATGAGTGGCCAAGTGGGTGATTTCATTTGCTACTTCAAGCTTTTTGCTTGTTAAAGAATTACGCAGGATTGTTATGGCTTCTGAGCGGCAGTTACACGCTTAACTACGTCCTGTTGTGCTTAGCAAACTGATAAACGATACTTTTGAACCTCGATTGGTGATCTCGGACTGACCAACAGCAAAAAAATGTGAGATTTAAGAGTAGAACGCGAGTCTTTTTCGCGCTTGCTAATATAGTGCTAACTTTCATGCCGTAAAATATTTATAGGTAATTGTTATACCCCACTGCAAACTTGCCATATAACTAGGAGGAAGTGATGCACAATAGGATGCCTAGTTTAATGCTGTTACCAGCTGCTCTTTTGGCCGCTCTAGCTATGCCTTCTCAGGCAAACTCTGAGCTAGACTTCTCTCATCAGTACCGTTATGAGGGCACTGGCGATGTGGAGCATCCAAATAGCACGCCTTCTCCTAATCAAGTTGAGTCAAATAACTCAGTGAGCGGTGATATCTACTCAGATAAGCGCACCATTACTGTTGGCAACCTGAACAACAACTCAGGCAATGCCTACTCTAGTGTTGATCGTCAAGAGCAAGTTCGACGCTACTCAAATGAGCAATTAAAAAACAATGCTGAGCAGCATCGTATTCCTGCATACGAGGACTTAAACCGCGCTAGCCGTAGTATTCACGGGGAGAGTTATGGCCCTAACCACTATCAGTGGTCTACAAGCACTAATGACTCCGGCGCATCGGACAGCTACTACAATCAATATCAGACCAAACCAGCGCCGCCACCGAGTGAATATGGTCAAAATGCTCGCCCTTCCCATGGTCCAAATGGTGGGCACTTTAGACCAGGTTACAGACCAAACTTTGATGAGAATGCCCCTGATTACATGCCTTATCCGCCTACTCCGGATGCATACTACCCACATAGACCGTCTCATCGACCACCAGTAAGCCGTCCTAATCCTGTAATGGGTACTGCTTTGCGTGCTTGTATCTCACACGAGAGATCTGATGGCTCATTTAGCCGTGACCATCCTGAGCACGTTATGATTACTGATGGCCATGGCATTATGGCCCGCTTTAACTTCATGCCTGAAGGTAATTTGGATAATCTCTTCTTGCTATTAAACGATCATGGCAGAACACGCATTCTCCCAATGAAAAATCGTCGTTCTCTTAGCAAGGCTCCAATTATCTTAGAAGACATTACTGGCGATCACCGCTACCGTATCAGCAGCTCATGGCGTCGCTGCGGCGGTTAATCATACCTCTTCCTTTCAGTGCGCTAAAGCAACTGCCCAGCACTACCCTGCTTTAGCGCATATCATATCCTTTATCCTCTAGCCCTCTTGCATACAGTGCTCAGCTTCTATCCAGTTGTCTTGCTGCTAGCGTTTGGCGATTATCTTTATCTTGCAATACAATCCAGAGCTAAATGCTTTTTACCTTGCTTGTAATGATGTAGAAAGATCTTGCTAGCAAATCCATCGTACATAGTCTGTCGCATCTGCACAAAGAGCTTTGTATTGCTACACCTCGACCACTATATAACTTGATATCATCCTAAGGTCTTCTAAGCTTGTACATGGTTGTACTTGGTTTTGAAGTACTTAATGGATTGCCGCTAGTACTGAGGCTTTAATGATAAGAGGCAGATGATTGGTGGAGTACAATTAAAAACGCCGAGTCAAAGCTCGGCGTAAGTTAGGTATGGACTCAAGTTAATTAACGGATATTGAGGATTGAGTCCATAACAGTATTTTGTGTCTGCAGCGACTGAGCATTTGCCTGATAGTTACGCTGTGCAGTGATAAGCTCTACAAGCTCATTGGTAAGGTCTACGTTGGAGAGCTCGAGGTTTGAACCCTTAATAGAGCCACATGAGCCTGAGTTAGCTTCCTTAGCAATAGCCTCACCGGATGCATTAGACTGCTTCCACTGAGTATCACCAATCTTAGTCAGACCTTGGGTATTGGCAAAATCAGCCATAGCTACCTTGGCAATATTCTTTACCTGACCATTGGAGTACTCACACTGAATAATGCCGTTTTCATCAACTGACATGCCGATCAGAATACCTGTAGCATAGCCATCGTTAGTAGGAGCCTGACTTACAGAGAAGTTTGATGAGCCGTACTGGCTTGCAGCAAACTGAATATTCAGCATCTGAGTTGGCTCAATACCCTGACCTAAAGCAGTATGTAAGCTACCGTCATTGCCAGCCTGACCATCTTTCTTAAAGGTTTGGTCTTGTACATTTGTATTAAAGTTTGCAGCAAGAACACCTGTAGCATCTGGAGAGTTAGCTGGCGCATTTGGGTTACCAAAGAGCGCATGGCGTAAGCTGCCTGGAACCTTCTGGTTTGCAGCTGCAGCATCAGCAGGGTTTACAAGCTCAATTTTGCCTGGGTACTGCTCTAAGACCTCACCGTTTGGACCAAACTTAACTTGGAAACCAAAGAGGTTTGAGCCAGCAATTGTAGACTTGCTGTTATCAGGAACAGTCATACATACAGGATTATCCTTGTAAGAAGCATCTGCTCCTAGACCCTTACCTTTAACATCCACTGGGTGTCCGTCTACGTATGGGATTACAGTCCAGTTAGTGTTGTTAGAATCCTTAGCATCAGGGCCTGTCTTGATCATGTAGTAAGTCAGAGTATGAGCACGACCTAAGGAGTCGTGAATAGTCTGAGAGGTAGATGCCTGATAAGTGCTTGCATCTTTTGGATCAAAATTAGTGTAGTACTGAATAAATTTGGCTTGATCAGGTTTATCGTTAGGACCGCCTCTTTCACCACGCATAACGCCGCCCTGCGGAAAATCTTGGAAGCCTTGTTGGAATGCATTGCCAGACCATGGATCATTTGGTTTTGGCATTGCAGACTCCACAGGGTCTTTATCGGCTGGAAGGTTAACACCGATAGAGATGTTGGTGGACATCTGAGGTGCACCAGTGTCGGCTGGTAGACGAATATTATGGGTGTTGCTAAGGTCTAAGGAGGTGGTAGTACCATCTGGGTTTACGTCCCAACCTTGCAGGAAATCACCCATAGCGGTGACTACGAAGCCTTCCTTGTTGATCTGGAAAGCGCCGTTACGAGTAAAGGTCTGTGCATCAGAGCCTGGGCCCTCAAGTACAAAGAAGCCATTACCCTGAATTGCCATATCCAGTGGGTTACCAGTATCACCAGAGAGTGCACCTTGTACAAACTGCTGTGACACTACGGTGTTTTGTACACCCATACCAGCATTGGTCTTGGAGTTTGTGAAGACGCTATTGGCATATACGTCAGCAAACTCTGCACGCGACTTCTTAAAGCCGTATGAATTGGTATTAGAGATATTATTTGAAGTCACATCAATGTGCTTTTGAGAGTTCTTAATACCGCTAACTGATGTTCCGAACATAGCGTTGCTCCACTACAAAAACTTATTTAGGCTACTCACTTTGGAAAAAGTGTAGCCAAAGTGCAAAGTTTAATGAGCAAAGGTAATGCCATATACACAAAAAGTGTGTCAAATGCCTTAAATACGCCTTTTTCGCTATGTTTTATAACTAAAATCACCGCGATCTTAAAATCCATAAAATCGTAACTCTACCTATCGCGGCAATGAGATCGCCTATTCAATAGCAGATCTTGCCGCTATGCTTTACAACTATCCATGAAAGCTTAGACCTGCTCCTTACCAACGCCGTAACCTCCATACTGTCACGATTATGCATCGTGACCTCTTAGCATTCACAACCTGACTATTAGCGACCTAGCCAACTGGATGAGTACCTATCGAACCACAAGGATTGGTCATGCAATGCGTTCACGTCAAGGCAGGATCATGGAGTAATGGAACCGCTAAAAACCAAAGCCACATTCAGTACAAGCTCTGTATCAGAGTCTGTACACCGCAGCTGCCATTGTGTGTCTTTGTCTTGTATGTTGTATGCGCCTTAGCATGTCATTTATCAAATGTGCCCTTTAGCCTCATAGACCATAGAGTCTGAGTATGGTTAGTAATTGACCAGCCTTGTGAATTACTAACACTAGGCCATAACATCATAAAAGCTATGAGTTTCATGATCCTGATACTAGTCAGCGCTATACTGCTCGGTAGATTATGTTTACTGTACATAAGACGCAAATAGCGGCCTACTCAACTGTTATTGCTCTAAGGCAAGTTACATGAAGCAATTGATTCTATCGTTACAATAATAGTGATATGTTTTATAAAGATACGTAAAATGATGTGAACTGCTAGGCAAACTACTTCTGCAACTGCATGCCGCATTGATAAGCGACGGCTCTTGTTTTATGCCTGTGACATTTAGACGAGGAAGGATAGCGTCTGGCTCTTAGTTATTCGGCTAGAGAGGTGTATGTAACAGCTATTTAGCTCTAACAAGGCAGTTAAGCTTGAGAAGAATAACCTATAAACTAAAGATCACGAGAGGATGCATTTAGTAAGTGATTGCGCGTCCTTTAAGCTTCAGTAAGCCTAGGAGGCTAGCTAAAAGAGGCGCTGCCATGGTTGATGGCATGGAGCGCCTTGATGATCTTTTATAGCTAGATGGATGGTTGAGACTTATCCTTAGCCATGATTCATCAGCCTTTGAGATCTTATAGCCTATTAGACTAAGAACTGCTGATAAGCAGCGTTATCAGTTACCTCGATGTATGGGTAATTGATGGTGCTGATGAATTGCTCTAAGTCGTCATTACCATGGGTAACATTAAAGCCACACAGTACGGAGCAGTACTCTAAACCAGAGATACGGAAGTGGAATAGAGAAATACTTAAAGAGCCGGCAAGCTTAGTTAAGAAGTCATTGAGAGCACCCTTAGTCTCAGGGAACTCAAAGAGGAATAAACGCTCTTTTTCACCTGCTTTTAAGTGACCACCGATCATGTAACGCACGTGATCTTTTGCCAGTGTGTCTTCAGTTAGGTCTGTAACCTTGTAGCCTGCTTGCTCAAGTTCACCAGTGATGTAACTGAGCTCTTTTTTACCTTCAGTAAGCTCGATAGAGGCAAAAATACGTGCCAGATCGCTACGGTGAACACGGTAGCTAAACTCGGTCACATGACGGTTGCCGATAGTCTCACAGAACTTTAAGAATGAGCCCTTAACTTCAGGAATCTCAACTGAGAAGATACCCTCGGTCATTTCACCAACGTCACAGCGCTCAGCGACCATACGTAAGGTGTTGAACTTAACGTTAGCGCCTGACATGATGGCAATATGATTGCCTTCTTTGATGTTGTGCTGACGTAAGTACTTCTTACAGCCAGCTAAGGATAAAGCACCTGATGGCTCGGCAATAGCACGAGTGTCATCGAAGATGTCTTTCATAGCAGCACAGATTTCGTCATTAGAACAAGTGATGATGTCATCAAGATACTCGTTGCACAGACGGAAAGTCTCTTCACCGGCACGGCTTACAGCTACACCATCAGCAAAGTGGGAAACAAAGCCAATGTTACATGGGCTGCCATTATCTACTGCAGCTTTCATACAGGCAGAGCCTTCAGCCTCAACACCAATAACTTTTACGTGAGGGATGAGGTTCTTGATATATACGGCGATACCTGCCGCTAAACCGCCGCCGCCGATCTGAACAAAGATGCTGCTGATATCATTACACTGACCCATGAGTTCATGAGCAACTGTACCTTGACCGGCAATAACATCTGGATCGTCATAAGGAGGGATCATAGTAAGACCCTTTTCCTTTGAGAGCTTTTGAGCATAGTCATAGGCTTCGTTAAAGCTCTCGCCATACAGCACTACCTCAGCGCCAAAGCGACGCACTGCATCCACCTTTAAGTCTGGGGTTGTGTTAGGCATTACGATGACTGCCTTGCAGCCTAAGTTCTTGGCTGATAATGCACAACCTTGTGCATGGTTACCTGCAGATGCGGCTACAATACCGCAGCTTAATTGCTCCTTAGAGAGCTGACGAATCTTGTTATAGGCACCACGAATCTTAAAAGAGTGAACAGTCTGATAGTCCTCTCTCTTGAGTAAAATCTTGCCACCACCAATCTTGTCGGATAATTTCTCAAGCTTGTGTAGTGGGGTTAAACGAGCAACAGGATAAATGCGTGCAAGCAAGATCTTACGAAGATAGTCCTGCCCGCTTAATGCATTCTCTTGACTCATGGTGCGCTCCTAAAAATCTGTCTTACGCAAACTCTAAATACATACCAACTCAAACCAAGTAAAGAGGCCAAGCAAAGATCAATTCATAGCACTCTTATGCACGCATAATGTGGCAATGCAAAGATATACAAGCAAAATGAAGTGACGCCCTACTTACTGCCTTTACCAAGTTAAAAGAGTTTGCGTCGATGCGGCGGTCGTTATTAGAGTTGTAACCGCGACATCTAGAAAACAATGCCACTCAAAGAGTGGCCTCAAATAATGAGTTCGATAGTAGCACGCAAACTAAGCCTAAACTGCGATGCCCCGCAAGTGCCTATCTTGACTAATGTTTGGGCAAAAATGGTGCGCAACTTTGGTGCATACTCCCCTACCCTCTACTGCATTTCAACTTATAGACAAATCTGCAATCCACGCTCGCTACGCTACGCCACAACAGCATAACTACCTCAGTGACACAAAGCATAAGCATTCAAATGCTGAGTCCTGATAAAACGACCAGTAAAACCAATGCAGATTAGTAAATGCATTGAGATTTGAGCATTGAGTGTAGGCCTATTTAGAGCCGAGTTCACAAGGGCCAATCAACACAGATCTCGTATCCCATAAAGCGAAAAAGCGACCATAGCTGATGATCTATCCCCATCATCAGCCATGATCGCTTTAGCTAGACTACGCTATAAACATCAAGTCTCAAGCGCAGTCTATAGATTTTGTATTAGCTAAGAGCTCATTAGAACATGTAACGAGCCTGAGCGTTTACACCAAAGCTGTCGGTGTTTGAAGAGCCAGTGTAGTTGATACCGAAGGAGGTACCGAATGCACCGTTCTGAGCACCTAAGCCAAAGGTTACGCCATACTGAACTTCATCAAGCACCTCAGTGTTCATGTTGATGCCATGAGCAATACCTGAGAAGGTAGTGGTTGACTTAGCCTCGGTGTCGCCAGCGTTAAAGGTAACGGTTAAATCAGCGCTAGGAGCTAAAGTCCAGCCGCCAGTTACAAAGCCCTTAGATAAGGTTACGCCTAATGGTACAGAGAATACGTTCTGTACGTCAAAGTCAGTAGTTGCAATTGCACCATCAGCACCAACTAAGTCGTAGCTGTCAGTGTTGAGGCGGATGAAACGAGCACCTAAGTGTGGAGTTACATCAATAGTTGGGGTTGCAACAGTGTACTGACTAGTGATACCCATGGTTACTGCAGTGGTATCAGCCTTGCCGCGTAAGCCTAAGCCCTCAACATCGTGAGAGATTACGGTCATGGAAGCGTCGCCAACTAAAGCTAAGTTACCAAAGCCCATTGCTGAGTAGATACCGAAGCCGTAGTAGTCAAACTCGTCCTTTAAGCCATTACCCTGGCCCTTGCCCTCAGAATCACCAGAACCGATGTTGAATACTGCACCGAAACGCATGTTGCCGTTTACAGTATCAGCACCAAAGGCTACGCCGCCTAAGTCAACATCAGAGCCGTAGGAAGCACCTTCAGCATTGAAGCCGTCAGAGTCCATAGACTTGTACATTGGGGTTAACCAAACACCGCCATTAGCCTGAGAGCCAGTAGCAGAGATTGAAGCAGCCTCAACGCCTACAGCGCCAACACGACCAAACATAGCGTCAGCCATGGTGGTTACAGAGGCAACAGCAGCCTGCTGAGCACCTGCATAGGTTGCAGCGTGAGCAGCGGTATCAAGTACCTTGAAACCACCATCAACGTTCATGGTAGTGATAACAAAGTCGTAACCAACCTGGTTCTTGTCAAGAGCGTACTTACCATCAGCAAGACCTAAGAAGAAGTCACCAACAGGACGTGCAACCCCTTCATATGCCATAGTCTTAGCATTGTCAGACAGACCAAGCTGACCTAATGTGCCATTTGCACCTGAACTCAATGTGCCTACAACTAAGCCGCCAAGTGCCTCAACTTTGATATCTTTGGTAATTGATAAGGAACCAGCACCAGCTCCGTTAGTTACAGTATCAAAGAGCTTGATATTAGTGGACTTAGCGTTAAAGTCACCAACCAATGAAATCACTGCGCTTTCATCAGCAGTTACAGTTGCTGTATATGCAGAACCAGCTGCATTTGTAACGCCTGAACCAAAGGTAATTGCTGCCTTATTACCGGCAACTGCATTTTCGGTGATGATAAGAGCAGCGTTCGTACCAAGCTGTAAGGAGTTCTTAGGAATATTGCCGTTTACAGTTGTATCAGTAATATCGTACTTCACGATAATGCCATTATCGTGCTTAACTGAAAGTGGCTTGTTGAGAACTAAAGCATTAGCACGACCAGTTGCGCCAGGAACTCTAGGATCATCAAACTTGCCATTTACAAGGTACTTAGCCATTACTGAATTGAACTCGGCTTCATCAAAGCCATAGCCGAAAGCAGCGTTTTGACCAACATAAAGACCGCCTGCTAATACGCCCACGTCTTCTTTGTTCTCACCAGCCTTAATCTCTTGAACAGCAAGAACTGATGCATTCTCAGTGTAAGCAGGATCAACGAAGATCTTGCCTGCCTTGAACATAAGGGTCTCAGCAAATACGGCGGCAGTTGAGCTAGGCTCATTGTCAACCTTATCCTTACCGATGGTTAAGGAGCTAGTTGCCTTGCCAAGCTCAAGAGTTGCAACGTCAACTTTTGCACCACCAGCAATGGTTGAAGCGCTTTCAAGGCTTAACTTGCCAGCATCAACGTCACCCATGATGGTTGCAGTTTCCTTAACAACTACATCACCGGAAGCAAAGACATAGCCACCCTTGCCAACGTTTAAGTTAGTTGTAAATACGGAGCCAGACTTAACGTTTAGCTGAGCACCATCCTTGATGTTTACTGTGCCAAGAGTAGTATTTGCATCTTTACCAAATGAGCCGGCAACAACTTCAACATTAGCACCGTTAGCAATGGTTACAGAGCCTGAGCCATTATTTGCGGCAGTAACAGAACCAATCTTACCGCCAGTACCACCAAGAACGAGGGTGTTGTTTGCTTCAAAGTTTACTTTACCAACACCGCCAACATTGTCAGTTACGTACTGACCATTTGCATTGTTAGCATTGGCATTGGATAAGGTTAAAGCACCGTCAACCTTTAGAGCTACGGTATCACCGTCCTGAACCACTGCATTACCAATGAAGTAGTTGTCGTTTACGCCAGTAGAGTCTACCTTACCCTGAACGTTCTCGTAGCCGTTGGTTACGCCTGCAAATACACCACCAGTACCACCTAAGCCCATCTGTGGCCGGGTCTCAGGTGTATTAGACAGCTTGATATCAAAGATACCCTTGAAGCCAGTGTCAATACGGAACTGTTTAAACTGTTCAAAAGTCATATAGATAGCTTTTCCGCTATCGTCGAGTAAGCTAATCTGTGCGTCGGTAGTGCCATCAACAGCAGACTTTGCGTAGTTGCCTGAATCTAAAGTGAAGTCACTCTTTACAACCTTACCCGCACTAAGGATTAACTTACCTGCATTGGTAATTGAGGCACCGTTTGCATTAAGCTTTAAGGTCTCAACATCCTTAGCGTTCACGGTACCGCCATTAATTACGAGCTTACCGGATGCATTAGTAGTAGTTAAGCCTTTAGTTACAGTAAGTTTTGCGCCCTTTTCAACTTTAGCTTCACCCTTAGTAACGGTCAGGGTCTTAACGCCCC
Organism: Anaerobiospirillum succiniciproducens DSM 6400; assembly: GCF_000482845.1. GTDB lineage: Bacteria > Pseudomonadota > Gammaproteobacteria > Enterobacterales > Succinivibrionaceae > Anaerobiospirillum > Anaerobiospirillum succiniciproducens. The sequence goes on along the minus strand of NZ_AXWV01000061.1, from coordinate 5,054 downwards.
ATGCACCACTAGCTACATTAAGGCTACCTGAAGAAGGAGTTGCTTCACCTAAAGTGATGCTTTCGAGGTCTAATGCTTTACCTGTACCGTTAAGAGTCAGCTTTGCGCCATTCTGAAGAGTAAGGCCCTTGTTGTCCTTGATCTTGATATCTTTTGCGATCTCAAGGTTTACACCTTTGACAACAACAGCTGCTGAATCTTTACCTAAAGATAACTCATTAAAGGCTAAGGTTACGCCAGCATTTGCTGCAGCACCAGAAACCTCATTAGCACCCTCAAACTTTGCCTTATCTGCTGTAACTTTGAGGGAGCCTTGGTTTTCAACACCAAGCTTGCCGCTCATGACACCAGCAGAAGTGAAAACACCTGCTCCACCATCGCCTAAAGCAATGCCAGTATCTCCAGAATCTGTAAGGTTGATTACACCACTAGTACCCTGTGCGGATTGAACAGTACCAGTTAAGAACTTCTTGAAAGCAGCTGCAGTAATGTGCACAGTACCGCCACTAACAACTTTCAGGGTAGAGGCAGCATCTGCTGTAATGTTTGCAGCTGCACTGTTAAAGGTTGCAGTACCTTCTACAACAAGGTCACCACTGTTGGAAACAGTTGCACCTTCTGCAAAGGTGGATGTACCTTTCAGGGTAATGGTCTTATCGTCTGTGTTGTTATTGATAGTGCTACCACTATCTGCAGCTAAGCCATTTTCAAAAGTCACTGACTCGCTGTTTGCAACGGTGCTTTGATCTTTTGCAGTTAACAGGCCAGAAACAGAAAGAGTTCCAGCGTTAGTTAAAGTACCTGCTAAATCAATAGTTTGGCCAGAAATCTTTGCTGATCCGCCTGCAGCAACTGAAACCTCACCACCTTTGATATCTAACTTGCCAGTAGTTGATATAACGCCAATGTTGTCTGCATCACTTGCAGTACCTAAAGTAATAGAACCGTTTTCAACAGTGATAGCACCACCACCTAAGGTTGCGCCACCGGATACAGTTACAGCTGCGCCTTCCTTTATGGTTAATGATGTGGTTCCAGAAAGAGAAGTAAGCTTATCAAGTGTTACTGCAGAAGAATCAGTTCCTGGAGTTTCACCACCACCAATTGTAATTGTCTCGGCAGTTACAGTTGTACCTTGACCTGGCTGAGCATCAGATTTAGCTGTAAGTGCAAGAGAACCACTCTTGGTTATGGTGATGTCTTTAAGCTGAACATTAGTTGCATTTGCAGCTTTACCATCGCCAATAGTTAACTTTGCTTCATCCTTAGATGCACCTGCAATTTTAAGAGATGAGGCACTCAGATTAACGTCAGCTGAGCCTGCAGTTCCTTTAATTGTATTAGCAGCAGCACCTGCGGAGATTGTGATTGTGTGCGCCAAGCTTTTGTCAGTTGCACCACCAGTAAGTTCCAGTTTTTTGGACTCACCGGCTTGTGCTGAAGCGCCGGTAACTTTAATCTCTGTCGCAGCAGCTAACTTACCTAATTCAGTATTATTGAAGCTTTCAGTAGCAGCAGCCTGAGCCTGGCCAGAAGCTAAAGCGGCGGCGGCCATTGCGGCTACCATGGCGATATTGGCGTTCTTGAAGATAGCGCGGTATTGGGCCATTAAGAACTTAATGGCATTGTTGGTTTGCTTCATTTGTAAAGCTTGTGTGATTTATGAAATGATGTTTGTTTAACTGAAGCTCACTTAAAAAGGCAGGTGTAATGATGCATTTGCGGCTCTAGGATAGCCTTGATATGTTTGAGCTGGATTAGGAGTTCTAATACCTAAAGAGTATAGGCAGTCCCTATCCCATCATCAACAGACACGTGCCTCTACCTAATGAACTTTCTTTAGCATGTGATGTATATTGTATCTCGAGCATGCTTAATACAGTCCATGCTTTATTAGTACAAGCATGTACATTGAGAAACAACTAAATAAAGCTTTAAAGGGCAAAGCAAGTTAATGATTTGATATTAAAAGATGCAGATAAGGAGGGATCTAATAAGCTTATTAAGCTTGTATCGACAGTAAGATACTGAAACCATGTGAGTGTTTCGACTGCCTTGATTAATACATGAAAAATCAGTTTTTTGCTTGCCCCCCCCCCATGTATACTAACTATACATATGGTGATAAATCAAAGAAGATGCAGGATAATTAGCACCCAATTAAGGCCTGAAGCTTGAATGGTAGTTACCTTATGACATGGCACTCCAGATATTCGAACAGTTATATTTGGGTAATCTTTTTGAGCTGATGCATTGCAATTAACCGCAGATTTATCGTGTTCTACGTGTATTTGCTGCATAAACAACCTTACCAATCAGGTAAAGCGTACGACCCAATGTTTGGTCGTAGCATACAAGTTCATTAAAGCAGCTCTTCACTGCATTGTTAATCATTTTCTATAACGACAAGCCCTGTTTAACATAGAACTCGATGCTCGCTTTTAATTCATTCATAGGCACATAGCCTTATCCAGATTCAAAACGCGCCAAATCATCCCCATTTAATGACAAAAGCAACCACGACCTCTGCACTATCCCTTGCATCGGCCATGATCGCTTTATAAAGCGTGCCCGGAGTTAAAAACCTTTGGCACGATCTTTAGATTAAGTAACTTGCTACATCTAAATTAGAACATGTAGCGGCACTGTGCGTTAATGCCGAAGCTGTCAGTGTTGGAAGAGCCAGTGTAGTTGATACCAAATGAGGTACCGAATGCACCGTTCTGAGCACCTAAGCCAACAGTTAAGCCATACTGAACTTCATCAAGCACCTCAGTGTTCATAGCAACAGCCATTGGCTTAGTGCAGTTGAACTGGGTATGTGACTTAGCCTCAGTGTCGCCAGTGTTGAAGGCAACAGTTAAGTCTGCGCTAGGAGCTAAAGTCCAGCCGCTGGTGCTAAATGCCTTAGATAAGGTTACACCCAGTGGGATGGAGAATACGTTCTGCACATCAAAGTCTGTAGTAGCGATTGCACCATCAGCGGACATTAAGTCATAGCTGTCGGTGTTGAGGCGGATGAAACGTGCACCTAAGTGTGGAGTTACATCAACTGCAGCAGTAGATATGGTGTACTGACCAGTTAAGCCCATAGTAACAGCCTTGGTGTCAGCCTTGCCAGAGAGATCTAAGCCCTCAACCTCGTGAGAGATTACGGTCATGGAGGCATCGCCAACTAAAGCGAAGTTACCAAAGCCCATTGCTGAGTAAATACCAAAGCCGTAGTAGTCAAACTCGTCCTTGAGGCCATTACCCTGACCCTTGCCTTCTGCATCACCAGAACCGATGTTGAATACAGCACCAAAACGCATGTTGCCGTTTACAGTATCGGTACCAAATGCTACACCAGCAAGATCAACATCTGAGCCATAAGATACGCCCTCTGCATTGAAGCCGTCAGAGTCAACAGACTTGTACATTGGGGTTAACCATACACCGCCGTTAGCCTGTGAGCCAGTAGCAGAAATGGTTGCAGCCTCTACACCAACTGCGCCAACACGACCAAACATTGCGTCAGCCATGGTGGTTACTGCAGCAACAGCAGCCTGCTGGGCACCTGCGTAAGTTGCAGCATGAGCAGCAGCATCGATTGCACCGTATTGCTTAGCAGTAAGAGTATTAACTACAAAGTCATAACCTAAGCCTGAAGCACCAGAGAACTCGCCATTTGCATAGTCAACAAACATCTGACCAACAGGAGCGGATACTAAGCTACGAATCTGCTTCTCTACTTCAGCATCAAGCTGGAGAGTTACAGGAGTTGTTGATAGAACAGCACCGTTGGTATAAGTATAAGTCAGAAGACCACCAGCAGCCTCAACAACTAAATCACCACTTGCAGTTACGGAACCGCCAGTACCACCAGCTGCAAAGATCTTGAGGCCAGTATCTTTAGCAGTAATATCACCAACTAAGCTTATCTTGGCACCTTCAGCAGCCTTAACTGTAGCAGCTACAGTAGTTCCAGTACTTCCAGCAGGAGCAGCAAATGTAATAGCAGCTTGTGACTTATCAGCGCCAAATGCATTATCAGTGATGATTAAGCCAGCACCAGACTCTAATTCTAATGTATCAGCAGCAGGCTTCTTGTTTTGTACATCAGCGGCCTTAAGACCAGCGTTTACAACGATACCATTGCCATTAGCGATGGTGACAGCCTTGTTAAGGACTAAGGCGTTCTTGAGGCCATTCTCATTGAACTTGCCATCAACTAAGTAAGATGCCATGACATCCTTAAACTCTGCCTCGGTAAAACCGATACCCAGAGCGGAGTTCATGCCTACGTAAGCACCACCATTTAAGGTACCTGCATCATGCTCTTTTTTAGTTGTGTCAAGGCTTTCAGCAACTACTAAAGCAGCAGGCTCGGAGTACTCAGGATCAACGACCAGAATAGAATCCTTTGCAAGATCTAAAGTACCAACAAATACGTTAGCAGATGAAGTGTCTTTGCCATCCTTACCCACTGTTAAGGTGTTGTTTGCAGCTAATGTAAGCTTATCAGCATCAATAGTTGCGCCGCCAGCAATAGCATGCTGAACTTTAGCATCTGCAGTACCAGTGCCTGATAAGGTCAGGTTAGTTGCATCAACGTCACCCATGATGGTTGCAGTTTTCTTAACAACTACATCACCGGAAGCAAAGACATAGCCACCCTTGCCAACTTTTAAGTCATTTGTAAATACGGAGCCAGACTTAACGTTAAGCTGAGCACCATCCTTGATGTTTACTGTGCCTAAAGCATTAGTAGAATCACCAAATGAGTCTTTTACAACTTCAACATTGGCACCGTCAGCAATGGTTACAGAGCCTGAGCGATCTGTTTTAGCAGTAACGGAGCCAATCTTACCGCCAGCACCGCCGAGTACGAGGGTGTTGTCTGCCTCAAACTTAACGTTACCAACAGCCTTATCTGCACCATCAACGGTTACATATTGGCCATTAGCGCCGTTAGCATTGGCATTTGATAAGGTTAAAGCACCGCCATTCTGTAATGCAACTGTGTCGCTACCAGAAACAATAGTATTACCGACAAAGTAGTTGTCGGTTACGCC
>NZ_AXWV01000060.1 GCF_000482845.1 Anaerobiospirillum succiniciproducens DSM 6400 | reverse complement strand
GCCTTGGCCTTTGCCTCGGCTTCTGCCTTAGCCTTTGCTTCTGCCTCTGCCTTAGCCTTTGCTTCGGCTTCTGCCTTGGCCTCTGCTTTGGCCTTTGCTTCGGCTTCTGCCTTGGCGGCTGCAACTGCAGCGGCGTCTACGTTGTCAGTCTCTTTACTTGCAACAGCTGGAGCAACCGCATCGGTTGCATCATCCTGAGACTCAGAGCTCGTTCCCTGCTTGGCGCTGTCGCAAGATGGCTCTTTTTTTTCGGCTTCCTCAACTTGAGCAGCAATATCGTCGATGATCTCTGAGTTAAGGTCACTATCCTTGTCGCCATCAGCAAACACAGACTCATTGTCATCTTGTAGACTCAAATGACCCTGTTCAGCCTTCTCTTCTTTAACGATGGCATCAACAACCGGCTGGTCATCCTGTTCGTCACGGCTTAAAGACTGTTGTTCTAGTTGAGACTCTTGTGAAACATCAGCTTCGTCTTTCTTTTTTCTGCCGAATAACTTTGAAAAAAAACCCATGCTTATAAGTTCCGATTCTGCTCGACTGCCAGTGCAGAAGAGGCATATGACAAAACACAACTAGACCATACAATTGTATGATTCAGCTTGCTGCAGCTTACTTCCACAAGATGTTAAAGCCCTAAATTTTAGGCATAGTTGTGAAGTACAAAGCTATCGATTCTTTGTTTGGCTGCTTGAGAGCAACATTGCTCAAAATTGACCAAGTGGTCACAGATAAAGTGTGGCCTGATCAAGATAGAAGATAGTTGGCCTCTTTAGTGAGGCTTAGCATTAAACCAATTATCAATGCAAAGCGCTAAACATTATAGCGAAAATGCCCAAGAATGAGAGAAAAGCCTTACAATGGAGCCAAAATCTGTACTAAAACGATTTGCAGATAAGAAATTAACGAAGGCTTTCAGGGGAAATAAGTGGCTTACGACAACAAGATCCGTATCATTGGTGGCCTATTTAAGGGCCGTAAGTTAGAAGTTATCGACATGGATGGCCTACGTCCAACCACCGATCGCGTTCGTGAGACCGTTTTTAATTGGATTGGCGAAAGAACTAGCGGCGCTGCAGTTTTAGATTTATTTGCAGGTTCTGGAGCTTTGGGCCTTGAGGCTTTATCACGAGGCGCAAAATCTCTAACCCTAGTTGAAAAAGATGCAGATACAGCAGCAATCCTTAAAAGCAATATCTCCACCCTGCCTGATGCTGCAGGTGAAGCTCGTGTAGTCAACCAGGACGCTTTAAGCTTCCTTGAGAACCTGGAAAGTAAACCAGCCTTTGATCTTATCTTCTTAGATCCACCATTTAGCTCAGATCTACTCGAGCCTGCAGTAGAGTTGATCGTACAAAAAGATTTACTCAATGACGGTGGCGTAGTTTATATTGAAATGAACAAGGCTAAGAAGAAAGTACTCTTTGGTCTTACTATGATTCGCGATGGCGAAGCAGGTCAATGTCACTACGGTTTATACGAACGTAGCTTTTTTATCTAAATCATGCTCAAAAGGCATAAAAAAAGGGACCAATTGGTCCCTTTTTTTGTCGAGTTAATAGAAGATCTATTAACGTCTGCGTGAGCGTGCGAGCTCGACCACCTTGAGCTGAGCCATTGCCTCGGACAGCTTGATGAAGGCCTGAGTGTAGTCCTTATCACCAGCATTGGCACGAGAAATGGCCTCACGTGCTGCGCGCATTGCTTCTTCAGCCTTAGCTGCATCAATGTCATCAGCACGCAGAGCAGTATCAGCAAGGACAGTTACGTCCTCAGGCTGAACCTCTAAAATACCGCCTGCAAGATAGATCTGATCTTCTTTACCCTCAGCGTCAACTAAGGTAACCATACCTGCCTTGATGGTGGTAATTAAAGGAGTGTGGCCATGGCGAATACCCAGTTCACCCTCAGAGCCAGTTACAGACATAGCTCTGACGCGACCTGAATACATACTGCCAACACCACTTACGACGTTAAGATGGAAAGTAATATCTTCCATGCGTCATACCTCCTGACTATAAGCTCTTGGCCTTCTCTACAACTTCATCAATAGAGCCTACCATGTAGAATGCCTGCTCAGGTAAGTTGTCGTATTCGCCGTTGATGATGCCCTTGAAGCCACGGATGGTGTCCTTTAAGGATACATACTTACCAGGGGAACCGGTAAATACTTCAGCAACAGAGAATGGCTGAGATAAGAAACGCTCAATCTTACGTGCACGAGCTACGGTAAGCTTGTCGTCTTCTGACAGTTCGTCCATACCTAAGATGGCGATAATGTCCTTGAGCTCCTTGTAGCGCTGCAGAATAGTCTGAACGCCACGAGCTACCTCATAGTGCTCCTGACCAACAACGAGCGGATCAAGCTGACGTGAAGTAGAGTCAAGCGGATCCACAGCTGGGTAAATACCTAAAGATGCAATCTGACGTGAAAGCACGATGGTTGCGTCTAAGTGAGCGAAGGTAGTAGCTGGAGATGGGTCAGTTAAGTCGTCAGCAGGCACGTAAACAGCCTGAATAGAGGTAATGGAACCCTTCTTAGTAGAAGCAATACGCTCCTGAAGTGCACCCATTTCCTCAGCTAAGGTTGGCTGATAACCTACAGCTGATGGCATACGACCGAGCAGAGCTGATACTTCGGTACCGGCTAAGGTATAACGATAGATGTTGTCGATGAACAACAGCACGTCCTTACCCTCGTCACGGAACTTCTCAGCAACGGTCAGACCAGTTAAAGCTACACGTAAACGGTTCCCTGGTGGCTCATTCATCTGGCCGTAAACCATGGATACCTTGTCAAGAACCTTAGACTCTTCCATCTCGTGGTAGAAGTCGTTACCCTCACGGGTACGCTCGCCTACACCGGTGAATACGGATAAGCCAGAGTGGGCCTTAGCGATGTTGTTGATAAGCTCCATCATGTTAACGGTCTTACCTACACCAGCACCACCGAAGAGGCCTACCTTACCACCCTTAGCGAAAGGACAGATAAGGTCAATAACCTTAATACCGGTTTCTAAGATCTCAGTGGTTGCGCTCTGCTCTGAATAAGTTGGAGCAGCACGGTGAATAACCCAGCGATCTTCCTCACCGATAGGGCCACGCTCGTCTACTGGCTGGCCCAGAACGTTCATAATACGGCCTAAGGTTGCATGGCCTACAGGAACCTTAATACCGTCACCAGTATTAACAGCCTCTAAGCCACGGCATAAACCGTCAGATGAACCCATGGCGATACAACGTACAACGCCGCCGCCGATTTGTTGTTGCACTTCTAAAACGATGTCAGGACGCTGTTTGCCGTCGCCCTTAATATCGAGTGCGTCATAAAGCTCTGGGATGGCGTTTTCTGCAAACTCCACATCCACAACAGCGCCGATGATCTGCACAATAGTGCCCTTTTCACCAGCACGCTTTCTAGCTTCTGCCATTTTTTATCCTCTACTTGTTTAGACCGCTGATGCACCCGATACGATGTCATTAAGTTCCATCGTAATACTTGCTTGACGTGCCTTGTTATATTCAAGTTGCAGATCGCTAACAAGAGTCTCGGCGTTATCCGTCGCGGCTTTCATAGCCACCATTCGGGCAGCCTGCTCACTGGCAAGGTTCTCAAGAACTGCCTGGTAAACCATCTGCTGAATATAACGATCTAAAACTACATTCAAAATGATAGCTGGATCAGGTTCGTAGATGTAATCCCAATGGTGGCTCTTTACGGTCTCATCATCAGTGATTGGGAGAGGTAAAAGCTTAACAACCATTGGAAGCTGCACCATCGTATTCTTAAAGCCGTTGAAGCACAGATTGATCTGATCAACTTCGCCGTTTAAGAAAGCCTGAGTCATCACCTTAATGGCACCGACCAGCTTGTCAGGTGAAGGCTCATCACCAAAGCCTGCGTGTTGAGCGATGATTTCAACGCCAGCACGGGCAAAGAATGAGTGGGCCTTACCACCTAACAGTACAGTCTTAACACCTTTACCGCTGTCTAAGGCTCCTTTAATCTCGCCTAAAACCTTACGGAAGAGGTTGATATTAAGACCGCCGCACAGGCCACGATCGGTAGAAACAATGATATAACCAATGTTCTTAACCTCTCGCTCAACCATGTACGGATGGTGGTACTCAGTGTGACCAGCGGCAATGTGTCCGATGATGCGGCTGAGAGCCTGCGAATATGGACGTGAAGAAGACATTTTCTCCTGAGCACGTCTCATCTTCGATGCGGCTACCATTTGCATCGCACTAGTGATCTTCTGAGTGTTCTTAACACTAGCGATCTTAGTGCGGATTTCTTTTGCTCCGGCCATTGTTAGAGCTCCTAGTAAGTCTGAGTTGACTTGAACTCAGAGATTAAATCGCCAAAGCTCTTAACGATGTCATCGTTATAGTCTGGCTTCTGCTCGAGGCTGTTCAGCAAATCGCCGTACTTCTGACGAGCAAACTCTAACAGGGCGGACTCAAATGGCAGAATCTTGGAAAGTTCAACATCCTCAAGGTAGCCACGCTCAGCTGCGAAAATAACGAGAGCCTGCTCAGCAACAGTTAATGGAGCAAACTGCTTTTGCTTCATGAGCTCGGTTACCTTCTGACCGTGATCAAGCTGCTTACGAGTTGCATCATCAAGGTCTGATGAGAACTGAGCGAAAGCTGCAAGCTCGCGGTACTGAGCTAAAGCGGTACGAATACCACCTGAGAGCTTCTTAATAATCTTAGTCTGTGCGGCACCACCTACACGAGATACGGAGATACCTGGGTCAACAGCAGGACGAACACCTGAGTTGAACAGAGAAGAAGTTAAGAAGATCTGACCATCGGTAATAGAAATTACGTTGGTAGGAATGAACGCGGAAACGTCACCTGCTTGGGTCTCAATAATAGGCAGAGCGGTTAAAGAACCAGTCTTACCCTTGACCTTACCACCACTAAGCTCCTCTAAGTACTCAGCGTTAACACGTGAGGCACGCTCGAGAAGACGTGAGTGTAAGTAGAAAACGTCACCTGGGAATGCTTCACGCCCTGGAGGACGACGCAGCAGCAGAGAAATCTGACGGTAAGCAACAGCGTGCTTTGATAAGTCGTCATAGATGATTAAGGCGTCTTCGCCCTGATCCATGAAGTACTCACCCATAGCACAGCCTGCGTATGGAGCAATGTACTGCAGAGCAGCAGTATCGGATGCAGAAGCTGCAACAACGATAGTGTTCTCTAAAGCACCGTGCTCTTCAAGCTTACGTACTACACCAGCAATGGTGGAGGCCTTCTGGCCGATAGCTACGTAGATGCAGCGTACACCATAGTTCTTCTGGTTGATAATGGTATCGATAGCTAAAGCAGTCTTACCTACCTGACGGTCACCAATGATCAGCTCACGCTGGCCACGACCGATAGGAATCATAGCGTCAACTGCCTTATAGCCGGTCTGGATAGGCTGAGCAACGCCCTGACGAGCAATAACGCCTGGAGCAATCTTTTCTACTGGGTAGAAAGCTGCCTTCTCAATTGGGCCCTTGCCGTCAATTGGCTCACCTAAGGTGTTAACAACACGACCTAATAAGCCATTGCCAACTGGTACTTCCAGAATACGGCCAGTGCTACGAACCTTCATACCCTCAGATAAGTGAGAGTATGGGCCTAAAACGATAGCACCAACAGAGTCACGCTCGAGGTTTAAAGCCAGACCATAAAGACCTTCGCCGAAGTCCAGCATTTCACCTTGCATGACGCTTGAGAGGCCGTGAATACGAACGATACCGTCGTTAACGGAAACGATAGTACCCTCGTCGCGTGCCTCAGTGACAACCTTAAATTGCTCGATGCGCTGTTTGATGAGATCGGCAATTTCAGTTGAGTTTAATTGCATTTAAATTTCCCCTGCTTTACTTGAGGGTAGAGGACAATCTACCGAGGTTGGTCTTTACACTGCCATCAATAACTTCATCGCCAACGCGAATGATGACACCACCCATGATGCTTGGGTCAATTGTACGTGTAAGACTTACGGTTGCCTGATACTTTTGCTCAAGCTTGGCTACGATTGCTTTCTCGTCCTCTTTAGCAAGTGGACGGGCTGATACAATCTCAACAGCCTTTACCTTCAGATAGTCGTCTCTTAACCTGATAAACTCTTGACAGATTTCAGGGAGAACTTCAAAACGATCGTTCTCACCTAAAACTCGAACAAAGTTCTGAGCTTTGTCATCAAGAAGATCACCTGCAACCCCGATCAAAATCTTAGCAGCCTCATCGCGAGTGGCTGCATTCTTGATCATAGTGAGGAGCTGCTCGCTAGACACTGCGCAGGATAAAGCCTGCAGTGACACTGACCACTTGTCGAATGTCTTGTCTTTCTGAGCAATCTCAAACACTGCTTGGGCGTAAGGTCTTGCTATAGTTAGGTTCTCAGCCAATGCTTTGCCCCCACTCTTTACAAGGAATCAACAATCTTCTTGACCATTTGATGATCAGAGCTTGAGTCCATTTTCTTATCAAGAATTTTCTCCGCACCAGCAACAGCTAACGCGATAACTTCAGCACGTAATTCTTCACGAGCCTTGTTACGCTCTGCTTCGATTTCTGCCTTAGCAGAATCGATGATACGGTTCTTTTCGTTAGTAGCCTCTTCAGCAGCACGGTCCAGGATCATTGAGCGCTGCTTTTGTGCCTCATCAATGATCTTCTGAGCCTCTTCCTTTGCATTACGCAGAGTGTCTGAGGCATTGGACTTAGCTAACTCAAGGTTCTTTTTAGCCTTTTCGGCGTTGGATAAACCGTCAGCAATTTCCTTTTGACGCTTCTCAAGAACGTCCATTAAAGGTGGCCAAACATATTTCATGCATAAGACCACGAAAATGAGGAAAGCTACGGCCTGTCCTAAAAATGTAGCATTAATTTCCAAGGTGTTAGCTCCTTGCTAAAACTCTCGTTTAGCTTAAGCAGCAAACATGAGGTACATGCCAAGGCCTACACCGATCATAGGAATAGCGTCAACAAGACCCATTACGATGAAGAACTGAGTACGGAGTAATGGAAGTAAGTCAGGCTGACGTGCAGAGCCCTCTAAGAATTTACCGCCTAAGATACCGATACCGATTGCAGCACCGATAGCAGCTAAGCCCATCATAATACCGGCAGCGAGGATGTTGAAATCCATTTAAATTCTCCTTAAAAGTACAAATTTCTTTGCTTTTTTATAGCTTTTTAAAATCATCAGAACCAAAGTGTGAGGGGTAAAGTTAAGAAAAACTCACGCCCTTTGGCCCGTTGCAGAATGCATCCAAGTAGCCCATAAGTAACTTACTTGGTACATCTGTTTATTAACTTTTCATTCACTTCACTAAGAAGCTAAGCGAACATTAGTTTTAAGTTGCAAAACATTAGCGTCGTAAAAAGTTGTTGTGACTACTAGCACTTTGTAACTTAGTTTGCTCGCTTAGTCCTCTTCACTGGCCATTGACAGATAAACAATAGTCAGAACCATGAAGATGAATGCTTGCAAGGTAACAATCAGAATGTGGAACAATGCCCAAGGCACGTTCAGCACCCACTGAATCCACCAGAGAGGTAACAGAGCGATAAGGATGAAGATCATCTCACCGGCGTACATGTTACCGAAGAGTCGCAGACCTAATGAGACAGGCTTGGCAAGGAGTGAAACACCTTCCAAGATGACGTTAATAGGTGCGAAAACCCAGTGATGGAATGGGTGAAGGGTATAAGCCTTAACGAAGCCCTTAACACCAATATTGGTGAAGGCAAAGTAGAAGATCAGCAAGAACACACCACATGCCATAGACAAGGTGATGTTTACGTCAGCTGATGGCACTACTCTTAAGTAAGGAACACCGATTGTGCTTGCAAAGTGAGGTAACAGATCGATAGGGAGCAGATCCATCAGGTTCATGAGGAAAACCCACATAAACACAGTCAGCGACAGTGGAGCAATGAGATTGCTCTTGCGCTTGAAGATGGAGGAAACAGATCCCTGTACGAACTCAAAGATCATTTCTACAAAGCACTGAAGCTTGGTTGGAACTCCAGTAGCAGTTCTCTTAGTAGCGCTTCTGAATAACCAGAAGAACAGTAAACCTAAGAGCACTGTAAAGCCTAGAGAATCTAGGTTTAAGTGGTAGAAGTTAATCAATGAAGCCTCATGCTCCGAAGGCGCGTGATAGGAGATACAGGAGCCTTGAGCTAAATCTGAAAAGTAGCACTGATCATAACCAGTGATGGTTAAGCAATCAGACTGAGATCCGCTTGCTTCCATGCACTTTTCGTAAGCTGCTGGCTCTCTAGGAATAACACTATCTACGATACTGCCATCGCGGAGATCAACCTGCAAGAAATGAAGGTGGTGTCCAATATATTCTTGAGATGAAGTCCCAGACATAAGATACTTTCGATTCCTGGATGAACTTGCAAAAACGCTCTTTAAAGCAACACTAAGAAATTACCGCACTCAGGATTTAGGCCTGAAATGAGCAGCATTTAAAAATGCTCGCCTTACACAGCATAGTTGCGCTCGATGACTAAATGACTGCTTGTCCTCAGAGTTTTGATTCAAATGCCGATGTTATGGCAAGCCATCTCATCAAGCCTTTAAAATCATTCCATCCCAAGCCAAAATTCATGACAGGTAAGCAAGCAACAACAAGCTCAAAGAGCAATCGTTAGTACTTACCGCCTAGCCTAAACCTGGCCTCTTGAAAAGTAAGTTAGCAAGCAATACCTGCCATCTTTTCTTTAGCAAGATAGGAGGTCATGTACGTCGTAGCTTTATAACATCTCAATAAGCTGCCAAAAACTACGAGGCTGTCCTCTGAAGTATAGAAACGCTAAAGCTATCTTAGAGGCTGCTTTTAACTACCTGCCTACATATACAAGTACATGTAAGGAAGTTAGCGCAAGTAGCGTATCTAAGAGATTTTTAGCTGCACTCTGAACTCTTCAATGTAAAAGACATGGCGCATTTAAGAACTAAACAGCTCTCAAAACGAGAACTAACCCTAAGCTTATGCAAATGGGTATTACCGTTTTCATAAGCCTGATCTAATGACTTAATAGTCATTGACCATAAGGATAAAGCCCTCAAAAGCGCCATGACTCTCATAGTCAACAAGACCCATGCTACACAGACTTAGATTTGATAACTTATAAAAGCTACAAACTTAAAGTCGCAAGCACGAATGTTGAAGACTAGTGGTGAAGTGCCCTTGAGTCACAACTAAAACACCATGATAAACATGTTCATCATGGGGTGATAAAGTGCGTTACAAGTCTGTAATAGACTGGCTTTGATGTGCATTTGTAGTGCAATGCACTCAGATACAAATCGATGGCATTACCGAGCTAAAAATAAAGACCTGTAAGGGTCAAAATCCAGAGCAATAAGCCATGAAAAGCCCGCTAGACAGTGCTTAGCAGTTCCTTTATCAGCTTGATAATATACTCTGATTGTTTTCAAATTAGAAATTGAAATCACAATCTTGTGACATATACATATGGAAAAAATTATCAAGTTACAAAGCTAGTTATCATCACGTGTTAACTAAAGTGTGCGCATTGTCACGCGACAGTTGAGAGATTAGTCACACAAAACTCTCAAAGTCCTATCAATAAGCGCAAAAGCATACGTAATTCTCTGCCAACTTAGGCAATCAAAATAGGTAAGATTCCCTAGTCAAACTGGTATACAAGTTCATGCAGAACTCCCTTTTTTACTATGTATAAGCGCATTTATAGTCAAACATAACTAACAGCGGTGTGTGCGCTAGATCAAAAGACAAACGCTAACTTGTATACATACAGATCCCACTCATTTTGACAAGATACTAAAGATGCGCATTACACCTTTTATCTAACCCTACTCTAAAATCTATGCAAAATATTCTTGCATCGATTCGGTGCATTACTAAGCCCCCTGCACCGCAACTTTTTGCAGTCAATCATCTAAATTGACTTTTAAGTACCCCACAAAAAGTGAGCACCTCCAGCATAGCCCATGACCTGATGTAGATAAAAAGTTAGCTTTAGCAACCATCAACCATCAAAACATCCATTTACTGTTAATTGCACTCAGAGCGCCCGCACCAAATACTAATGATCTCTCACCACTTAAATCTTAAGCTCGCCACGCACAAACCATACTTAAAAGAGATCTCAGCTTCGATGAATCTAACGGCGATCTTAGCGATCTCAAAATATCGCGCACCGCCACGACCAGCACGCATAGCACTCTCAAGATCTTATGGCCACACTTACGATCTTGCCAAAGCACCGCCCCCTGCGCTTGCTGCTACTCTTGCTCTTGCTATTGCCACCACTCCTGATCTTTGTCTTTGTCGTGGTCTTGATCTTAGTCTTAAGTGTGCAGCTTTAGCATCTCCATATACATCGGCAAATCATCGTTACTTAAGGCTGTGGCTTGTGTATTGGTATTAGTCAAATGCTTGTACGGTCAATAATGAAAAAAGCTCGATCCCATGTACCACATCTTGATCTTAAAGAGGCTGTACATAAATCGAGCTTTTTATGATCTGTAATCTAAGTGTTTTGCTACTTAATTGCTGCATCACTACTTGAGTTTGCAGCACCTTGTGAACTGGACTTATAAGTCTCTTGAGCAGCCTTCTGTGAGGCAAAGCCTAAGCTATAGCTAGAAAGAACTAATTGCACGCACATCATGATTACAAATGTAGCAATGGTGATCATGTCATTAAGATCAGTGAACTTAAACACAGCTCCTAAGATCAGAACCATGATGGAGTACTTATAGACTTCTGCCTTGATCGCATCGTACATCACACCTGCAGTACCTGGAAAACGGCTCTGCTCGCCACGACGTGCAATAAAGTTATATACCGCAAAAGGAATAATTACGCCTAAGCCACCACATATAGAAGAGATCATAAACCACAGGGCACAACCTAAGGCACCTTGATCTGCTAATGGACCAGCAATAGCAGCTAAGGATTGAGCGTAATCAATTGGTTCTTGAGCGCCCGCATAATAAGACTCAAGCCCCTTGATAAGATTGTATCCTTTGTAAAACCCCACAAATGCCGAACCAAACATACATAAGATGAGCACCTGTAAAAGGCGGATCATTTTAGGTAAGCCAGGCTGCTTTTTGCTAAGTTCAAGAGCCTCTTGTGCTGAGATCTTAGAGACAAACTGATCATCTGCCTCTACATCGTCGTAGGCATCATATGATCTATCTTTATTACCACTCTTGAGATCGATTGGATGTTGATTGCTACTGTCTAATTGTTCACGTGAAACAGACTTAGCAACATCGTGGCTTTTGTGCTCGTTATTATCTACAGTGTTCTCGTCACTGTTATACAGATTTGAATCTCTCATATCTTTTTAGTGGCTAACTCATGCGGTTAAATGCCCAAGTTTCCCCACTCTCCTATGTAAGTTGAAAGTCACTATCACATATACAAAGATAGTCCCATCAGCTTGATCTTTGGCCATAAAAAACTAGGCAAAAGATCTGAGCGACTCACGTAGTATAACTCCGAGTTTATCTTAGAAACTGCCTAAAAGTGTATTTAATTTTGTGTAAACACTTTTTTGAAATTCGGTGGATATGGTTTCAAAATTTTGTGGATAAAATCTTGATTCTATAAGGCTTTCAAGCAAAGTACAGCTATATGCAGACACTCCTTATCTGCGCTAGCTGATCTTGCTACTTATCATCTGTAGCGATCACATCACCATCTTGAGAACTGACTACACTCAGACCTAAAGCCTTGATGATCTTGCTCAGCTCATCTTGTGAAGAATAGCTTAAAACTAAAGAGCCTTTGCCATCATGCTGATGCTTAAACTTAGCCTTACAGCCACCAAGCCTATCTGATACGCTCTTTTCGAGCTTGCTTAACAGCTCCAAATACAGATCTTCTGATTTTTTGGATTTTTCTTTATCTGAATGAGACGATTTGTCTTTCTTGTCTTGTTTTTGCTGCAGCTCTTTAATGTAAGCCTCTGTACCACGCACTGACAGGGCTTTCTTGATAATAGTACGGCATGCTTCAACCTGATGGCTACCTGATAAGGACAATAACAGCTTGGCATGACCTAGGTCGATCTTGTTGGCACGCAGACAAGAGAGAGGCTCATCTTCTAATTTAAGTACACGCAAGAGATTAGCTACGGTAGAACGAGACTTACCAATATTCTTGGCTACATCATCTTGTGTCATATTGCACTCTTGCATCATCTGATCGATAGCAATAGCCATTTCTACAGGATTGAGATCTTCGCGCTGTAAGTTCTCAATGAGAGCAATAGCATAGCCCTTATCATCAGAGACATCACGAATGAGGCAAGGTACTGAATCAAGCTTAGCTGCTTTAGCTGCTCTAAAACGACGTTCACCGCAGATGATTTCGTAGATGTCGTCACCCACCTTCTTGACTAACAAAGGCTCTAATAAACCGTGTATGGCAATCGACTCAGATAACTCTAAGATAGCCTTTTCATCAAAATTGGTACGTGGCTGATACTGAGATGGACGCAGCTTATCAATTGAGAGATCATGAACCACATTGTTCATACTCTCAACAGTTCTACTGCTCGAAGTACTCAAAGAAGCATCTTGAGCATCCATAGTAGCTGCTATTTCCTCAGCACCGAAGGCACCTACGCCAAAGCTAGCCACCTTCTCAGGAGCATTGTTCTTATTGTCTTTACGCTCACTCTTAAGATTTGATTTGTGCTTATCTTTGCCTTGCTTTAAAGACTTTTTAGCCTTGCTCTTTGATCCCTTAGCAATGTCATCAGCTGCATTGAAGCTATCTTTTGCAGCTTCATGCATTTTCTCAAAACTATTTGAAGGATCTTCTTGTGCTGTAGCGCTCTTGATTGCATCTTGAGCTGCAGTGCTCTTTACAGCCTCTTGAGGCAGGTGCTTTTGAGTGTTTAAAGCACTAGGAGCGATCTCATCATACTCATCTTGGCCTTGAGCATGAGCTAAGGAGCGTTGAAGAAGTCGATTTACCCTTGTGGATTTACCATCAGCATTACGAGCAGACTTTTCAGCGCTCTGACTGAGCAAGGCGCTTAAACCTCTTCCCAAACCGGCCATGTTTGACTCCAATAGCAACGAAATAGCTAAGATAGTAGCAAGATGTTGATCTCCACGGCCGATGTATAAGCTACTCGTAAGGCCATGGGGTGAGCTAAGAAAATATAACGCCAATGTATGAACTAAAAGTAGCAAGCTCAGCCATTGACGTTTTTAAAAGGAATAGTGATATCAGGTAAAAGTAACTACTAAGAGCTACTTTGTCTTAACTGCAGGTCGTGCAGCTGGCTTTTTAACCTTTGCTGCCTCTTTGCGTACCTTAGCAGCAATACGCTCAGATTCAAGCTTATCTTTCTCTACGATCTCTGAGGCAAGCTGAATGTAGTTTGTAGCGCCCTTAGAAGACTTGTCATAGTAGATAACTGGCTTACCGAAGCTTGGGGCCTCAGCTAAGCGCACATTACGGTGAATGATAGTCTTGTACACGAGATCGCCAAAGCTTACTTCTAAATCACGTGACACATCTACAGCAAGACGATTACGAGGATCGTACATGGTACGTAAAATACCCTCGATTCTTAAGTGCGGGTTAGCTACGCGAGCGAGCTGATCTACAGTGTCGATAAGCAGAGTTAAGCCCTCAAGTGCAAAGTACTCACACTGCAGCGGAACTAGGATACAGTCAGCTGCACACATGGCATTTACAGTTAAGAGGTTTAAAGATGGAGGGCAGTCAATGAGGATGTAATCGTAATTATCCTTGATAAGTGCAATGGCGTTCTTTAAACGAACTTCACGCATGTACTTATCAATAAGCTTAACCTCAGCCTCGGTTAAGTCCTCGTCAGCTGGAATTAAATGGAAACCGCCCGAGGTGTGAGTAATGAGAGCCTCGCGGATATCCACATCATCAAGCAGCACATTGCAAATAGAGCATTCCAAGTTGAACTTATCAATACCACTAGCCATAGTGGCATTACCCTGAGGATCAGAGTCAATAACCAAAACGGCCTTTTCCATAGCAGCCAAAGAGGCAGCTAAGTTCACACAAGTTGTAGTCTTGCCGACACCGCCTTTCTGATTAGCGATAGCAATGATTTTAGCCATATTATTACCTGAGATCGGATAAGTTAACTCTTGCTTGAGATTGCCATAAGCATGAGGCAAACCCTGCACACTTAGATACTCTCTTTAAGTATGCTCATGCTTGTAAACAAAGTCTTACAGGCATACTTGCATACCAACATACTACTTTAGCACATCTAAAAGATTCGCACTGTGATACTCATGACGCTTGTAAACATTTGTAAAGCATCAATCAAATCTAGTGCACTTTAGCCTATCTTTTTTGTAAAAGAACCAAGCATCTGTACACAAGGACGCTATGCACCAAAGACTGAAGTGGGCAAGATGTCATTAATCAGCTAGCAACCACGTTAAACGTTACTAGCCTTTAGCACTAAATGTTTGCTTAAACTTTCTTGAGCACAACAGCCTGACGCTTAGCATCACACTCAGGAACGTGGAGCTCTTCAATACGCTCAATCTCTACTGAGCTAGGAATAGCATCGAGTTCTTCTTGCTCTAAGTTAGCCTTCATCGCCACGAAACGACCATCGTCTTTTAACAATGGCAGACACCATGACACCATACGCTCAATTGGAGCAAAAGCTCGGCTCACGATGCAATCAAAAGGCTCATGCTCAATTTCCTCACAGCGCTTGTTGATCATCTCAACATTGCTCAGCTTTAAGCGAGCTGATACCTGACGAACAAATGAAAGCTTCTTACCTACAGAATCAATCAGGGTAAAGTTAAGCTCAGGATGAAGCACAGCCAGAACTAATCCAGGGAAGCCTGCACCAGTTCCCACATCAGCAACATGCTTAACCCCCTCAACTGAAGCAACTACAGGCGCAGCTACCGCACTATCAAGAATGTGCAATACGGCCATCTGCTTAACATCGCGAATAGCAGTTAAGTTTAAGGCTGAGTTCCAAGTGTTGAGCATCTCTAAGATTATGGTGAGCTTTTCAAGTTGCTCATCAGTAATACTTAAAGAGGTTTGTCCAAACAAGGACATCAGATAGCTTTTGGTGTCATCAAAATTAAACGGAGCAACCTTAGAGGCCATATGCATTCCTTGTACAAACGATAAAGTGAGATATTAAGCGTTGTGCTAATTAGTTATACATGGCCATAGCAGCGTGAGTATGTTCAGATCCATACTCTTACGGATAGCTACATCTACTGCTCTTTAGCTGCTATGACCAAGATAATCACTTAAGCGCTACTCTTTAATAATAGCGCCAGATACTGCCTCTGAAGTAGCCATCAAGGATGGATCAGGCTGTCGATTTAACAGGCCGAGCTTCTTTAAGTGTACGAGCAAGATAGAGATCGCAGCTGGGGTTACACCTGAAATACGTGAGGCCATACCTAAGGTCTCTGGCATAAACTCATTGAGCTTTTGGGCAACCTCGTTTGATAAAGAAGAGATAGTTCTGTAGTCAAACTTCTGCGGTAGCAGAGTCTTTTCATTAAGCTCGCGCTTTTTAATCTCCTCAAGCTCATGCTCAAGATAACCTTGATAGCGCACCTGAATCTCAACTTGCTCTTCTGCTTGAGGCAAGGTTGCAATAGGCTCTAAGCCTGCTGCCTCTAACAGTGGCTTTAAGCGAGACTCTGGTCTACGCAGTAGCACCTCTAAAGTCTGCTCTTTGGACAGGGCGTTATTTAAGATCTTGTTAATGTTCTGGCCCATCTGAGAACTTGGCTTTACTAAGGTCTCACGCAGACGAGCCTTTTCACGCTCGATCTGAGTTTGCTTCTCTTCAAATGCCTTATAGCGCTCATCAGAGATGATGCCTAAATCACGTGCAGTTGGGGTGAGGCGAATATCCGCATTGTCCTCACGTAAAATCAGACGGTACTCAGCACGTGAGGTGAACATGCGGTATGGCTCTTTAGTGCCTAAGGTACACAGGTCATCCATCATTACGCCAATGTAGGCTGTATTGCGGGATGGGAACCAAGACTCCTTACCTTGTACAAAGAGTGCGGCATTGATACCAGCTAAAAGACCTTGAGCTGCAGCCTCTTCATAGCCAGTAGTACCATTAATCTGACCTGCTAAGAACAGACCCTTGACCTTCTTAGACTGCATGGTAACTGACAGTTCACGTGGGTCATAGAAGTCATACTCAATGGCATAGCCTGGACGCGCAATAATAGCGTTCTCAAAGCCCTCAATAGAGTGAATGAACTTTTCTTGAATATCGTATGGCAGAGAAGTGGAAATACCGTTCGGATAAATGAGAGGTGAGGTTAATCCCTCTGGCTCAACAAAGATCTGGTGAGCGCTACGATCTGGGTAGCGAACAATTTTATCTTCAATAGAAGGACAGTAGCGAGGACCAGTTGACTGAATTACACCTGAGTACAGCGGGCTACGATCTAAACCTGAGCGAATGATGTCATGGGTACGCTCATTAGTATGAGTAATATGGCAGCATACCTGCTCTGGCAGAACCGAGTTGTCATCCATGAAAGAGAATACTGGTAGCGGATGCTCTGGCTCTTGGCGCTGCATTTTAGAGTAGTCGATGGTATCTGCGACTAAGCGAGCTGGAGTACCAGTCTTTAAACGTCCCTGCTTAAGACCGATTTCCTTTAAGTTCTCTGCTAAAGCAATAGAAGCTGGATCACCTGCACGACCACCTTGATAGTGATTGAGTCCAATGTGGATAAGTCCATTCAAGAAGGTACCGGCACAGATGATGACAGCCTTGGCATAAAACTCAATATCAGCTGCAGTATTAACACCGCATAAAGTATCACCATCAAAGAGCAGCTTAGTACATGGCTGTTGGAATAAGGTAAGGTTTGGGTAAGAGGCTAAGGTCTTACGCATTACATCCTTATACAGGTGACGATCGGTTTGAGCACGAGTAGCTCTAACAGCTGGGCCCTTAGATGAGTTTAAGGTTCTAAACTGAATACCTGCTCTATCAATAGCCTGTGGGCAAATGCCGCCCATAGCATCAATTTCACGCAGTAAGTGGCCCTTGCCAATACCACCGAAAGCAGGATTGCAGGACATCTCACCGACAGTTTCTAGATTATGAGTTAACAGCAAAGTCTTGCAGCCCATACGAGCTGCAGCACCAGCAGCTTCAATACCAGCATGGCCAGCGCCAACAACAATGACATCAAACTCTCTAAAAGACATGGCAACCTCATTTTAGTAAGAACCCACAAGCTTATGCTTGCAAGTAGAATTTTGGGTTTAAATCATGTCGCCTTTCGGTAAGTCGCCTAACGCAATCTAAGCACGACCTATTTCACGGCCCGTACAGCGAATCCATTGCTCGTACGCACTTACTTAAGACCAATGAAAACTATTGTTCTTAAATACCCTACGCTATCTAAAATCACCAATAGACTTATAAAAGTCCAAGTACGCAATGAGCGGGCGCTATTTTAACGCATATTTAGCTTGCAAATGAGATTTTTAACACCCTTATCAGCAAAAACTTTTTCATTTCAATTGCGATCCTAAGTACACACGTCAACTTAAGTACTCTAAGTAGTGCCTAGCCTTAAACTAAAGTCATCAAGTAGCCAATTGCCACTTAAAAAAACAAGCCCTACTCCACACCCATGCTCAAGCCATTTACAGCCTAAAAATTTTAGCCGCCCCCACACGTAAATGGCCAGATCATAATTGCAGCAAATAAGCTTAAGAAGCTCAAGTAGCAAACTAACCTCATGACACTTTTATGAGTAGTAGCAGACAAAATTCATCTGAACAATCCAAGCTGCAGATCTGTAAGACAAAAACAAAACCACAGAAAACAAAAAAACAAGCTAGACAGCATTAATCACTACTCACTGCTTCAAAAGCTAACTAATCAAGCTGTAGATAAGATCTTAATTAGAGTTACTACACAAGCCAAAGCTAAGATCTCAAAGATGATCCTTTGCTTATGCAGTGCCTTTAGGCTATAGAGGCTAAACAAGACTTTGATAGATTGGGAATACTAAGATCGTAAAAGGATCTACATTGCGATCTACTGCCTATGCATTGAAATAAGATCTCAAAGATAAGATCTCCGCTCTAAGATCGTGGGGTTAAAAATTAAGATCGTAGATCGTAAGATCTTAAAAAGATCAGAGTTGAGATCTTATGTTTGTGTGTCACGATCTCAATTAGGGGTTTTAAGATCTCACAGATTTTGGGGATCACTATTAAGATCTATAAATAATATAGATCTTTGTATTAGATAGATCTCTTCTTCTTATTAGGCCTCAAAACAGTGGAAAAGTGCGCTAAAGCCGCATTAAATCAACGATCTCAAATGTTAAATTGTTGTGAGTTATGATCGGGATAGTGCTGACTTTCCTGATGAGCCTTTCCCACTAGGGCAAGATCCCACTGTCAATCCACTGTTGATTAACAGCAAAAACCACATGTGAGATCACAAAAATTACAACAACTTGCCCACAGATCATAAGTATTGTTGCTTTTGTGAGATCGCTCTCTTGTGATCGCTTTTCAATATGGTAAGGGAGCATGAGCTTGTCACTTGCGATCTCAGAGCTTGGGTTTAAAGCAGTCACTTTCAATTAAATAGTAGCTAGCATCCTAACTTTGTTAGGACAGCAAATATGAGGCGTGGTTATGCCCTTGTGTGCATATGTTGTGTGGCAAATTATGGTGATTAGCTTGTTTAAAACGTGAGCTTTCGTGCGCGTTAGCTTGTGGGATTCTAAGATTTATTGGCTTTGCTTAGATGTTGTTTTTTCTAAGAGCAATTAGCAGCCTTGGTATGAAGGTGCTGATGTGGGGATGAGTTTGCTTTGAAGTTGGAGTGATGTTGCTGTGGAGCGGGCAAAAAAAATACCCTGACTAGCAGGGTATCTTTTCGTCTCATACAAGACGCTTGAGTGAAGACGAGTTAATTAAACGCGCTTCTTGAACTCGTTGGTGCGGGTATCGATTTCGATACGGTCGCCGATGTTTACGAACTCAGGAACTGAGAGCTCGTAACCAGTGCCAGCTAAACGAGCAGGCTTGGTAACCTTACCAGAGGTATCGCCACGAACTGCAGGCTCGGTGTACTCAACCTCACGAACGATGGTGATAGGTAACTCAACAGAGATAGCCTTGCCATTGTAGAAGGTAACCTGGCAAACGTCTTCCATACCGTCAACGAGGTAGTTTAAAACATCACCTAAGTTGTCCTTCTCGATGTCGTACTGGTTGAACTCTTCGTCCATGAATACGTAGAGTGGATCGTTGAAGTAAGAGTAGGTGCAGTCCTTGCGCTCTAAGATAACGTCATCGATACGGTCATCAGCACGGAAAACGGTCTCGGTACCGGCATCAGAGAGTAAGCTCTTGAGCTTCATCTTAACAACAGCGGCGTTACGACCTGACTTGTTGTACTCAGTCTTCTGAACAACCATTGGGTTGCCGTTGAGCATGATTACGTTACCGGCACGAATTTCTTGTGCAATCTTCATGAAATTACTTCCTACTTGAGATCCGCCCGTCAAGAGTCGGATGCTTACTACCTGAGCCTTAAACTAGGCTGCAGGGTTGTGTTTCTGACCGCCAAAGCGGAGCTGTAACTGACTATATGAGCAATTCAGTTAAGTGTAAAACTGCATCGCCATAATTAAAGTCGGTACGTGCATAGAGATCTAAATGATCTGAGCACTGGCCCTCATGAAGATCTCTTCAAGACCTATATGAGCGCTAAAAATCATTGTCACCCAAAGTCCTGTACTTACCACAGGTTAATGTGACAGCCCTCTATTATACCCTATTTGCCTAATCCTTTTCAAAGCAATTTGAGAAGAAAGGGCATTCTTAAGCGAGCTTAGAGCCAATTTTGCTCATAATGAACTCACATAATGATTGAGAAAGATTGGTTCTACCATTGAGATAAACGGCTAGGTTATAAAAAGCAGCGGCATTGCGCTCAACAAAGCCATTAAAATCAAAGCTCTCTGGCCATGGTTCAGCCTCATTGTAGGCAATCATCACCTGACTAATCTCATCTACCATAGCATCAGCTGTATGTGCGTCAATGGCGATAAATTTAAGACCGTGATTGAGCAACTCTAGGTTATTTGGTTCTGACTCAAGGGTTGGGATTTCTACTTTGAGGATAGTGCGCATACGTTCAAGGAAAGATTTAAGCTTGATGATATGTGCCTCTTCATCTTGAGGATAGATATGCCACAAGAAAGGATTGCCTGTATGCATGGCTCTGACAATGCTATCCTCGCCTCTAACTAAGTTACAATCTGAGCTTACGAGGATGTCGTCATACTCATCATGTCCCACCATGGCTATAGCTTCGATACTTAAATTGTTTCCCACCTCTTTTATTTGGCCTACTTTAAGATCCCACTGATACAGGGCATTGATATTATCTAGACACAAGCCCTCAAAGACCTTAATAAGTGTGTTTTTCCCACAATCTGATAGGCTCTTAACAATGTTTCCCACAGCTTTGTTCTCGTAGCCAAACAAGGAAATAACCCTTGTTGCTTCAGCGTTGGCGTTAAGCTTTGTGCATAGCTCATTACTACTTAAAGACTTAGTCTTTGCCTCATCGCAACCTTGTGGGCAAGTAAGTTTAGTGTAGAGTTTAGCAAGGTGTGGAATACACTTATTTGTTAAGTCCTTATCAATGTTTAAACCGCCTGTTTTAGAGGTAAAACCAGGGAAGAAGTAGTGAGTGGTCAGACCATCAACAAAGGATGGTAGCGAGTGGCAATCTTCCACCCAATCTTCGGCACTGAGGTACTCTAGATGGATGATGAGTGCTTGTGGGTTATTTAATAGTGTCTCGTGGGTTTGCTTGTCAAAATGGCAGCCAAAAGCATTGATAACACACATCGCGGCTTCATAGTGTTCAAGCGGCTGCTCCCAGTTTTCAAAGCTCAGATTCTCATTTTGATAGTCGTGCTCATTGCAAATGCGCTCTAGGACACTCATGTTGTTACAAAACAGACGTACCTTAAAGTCCTTGTGACTCATAGTGCGAGCTAAGTGCAGACAAACACCAGCATCGCCATAGTTGTCGATTACGTCGCAAAAGATATCAAGACTAATCATAAGCAAACCTACTTATTAAGCTCCTTCACCTGAAACTGCCAACAGTTTAGCACGCACCCCACAGCCTAACTAAAAACAACTAAGCCTGCCTAAGCTACGTCATCTAGGCTTTCTTATACAAATATCACACCGCAGTCCCACTAAATAAATCGCATAAATATGCTGATTACACAATGTTATTGCAGACGTGAGTGTTTCTACTCTGATTAAGAGTACGATAGCGGTGTTGCCAACAGCAGTCATAGTTAGCTAAGAGCAAGTCAAAAACTGATACCCTACGCTAGTGCGATTTCTATTGAAAAAAAATCGCAATTAGCGCAAAATAAATAGTTTGGTTTGCCCTGTTTTTATTGGTTAAAAGCGCATATTTAAGCGCTTTTTGCCTATGGTTGTTGTGACTGATAGGGTGGCTTGTTTTTAGCACTTAAGCGTCATGAACTTTATGTTCAAGCACTTAGGTGAGCAAAGGATCTAATGATTTAACCTAGCTTGTTAATCCAACAATTACCATGAGCTAGCAGGCAAAAGTTAGTGCTTAATCAAGCTTTCTTGCAGAACTGTTTAGTGAAAAACACTACTGTGAGCTTATAGAGCTAAGCGTAGTGGGAAACATGTGCCGTGTGCATAGGTCTGTGGGGAATCGCTCGAGGCTTTATGTGTAAAGCTGTTATCTAAGTAATGAGTGGATAGATACGCTCTTTTATTAGATAAGTGCATCTACTTTGGGGTTCTTTGTTTAGTATCAAGTAGAGGTAGGTATGATCGGATATATCGTAAAACGCGACGGACGCAAGGTAGCTTTTAATCGTAATAAGATCGCTAATGCCATCAAAAAGTCGATGATATCCGCTCATAGTGAAGAGCAAGGCTATGTGGTTGATCAAGACCTCATTGATAGTCTTACTGAAGAAGTGGTCTTACAAATTGAAGATCGCGATGATGTAGTACCTACCGTTGAGAATACCCAAGACGTCATTGAGCGTGTGCTCATTAAGCGCAATCTGTCTGATGAGGCCAAGAATTTTATCTTGTACCGTCAGCAGCGCACTAATGTTCGTACCTACAATGCTGATCTTACCAAGATCTATCGTGACCTTACCTCTAAGTCCAGTGCTGATATGGACTTAAAAAGAGAGAATGCCAATATCGATGCTAATGCTCCAATGGGCTTAATGCTGCGTTTTGGCTCCGAGGGTTCTAAGGACTTTGTTAAGCGTTACGTGCTTAAGCCAGAGCACTCCATTGCTCACTCTAATGGCTCTATCCACATTCACGATTTAGATTTCTATTTACTGACCATTAACTGCTGTCAGATCAATCTTGCAGACTTATTTAGCCGTGGTTTCTCCACTGGCCATGGTTTCTTACGTGAGCCACAGTCCATTCAGTCAGCTGCAGCTTTATCATGTATTGCTGTTCAGTCTAACCAAAACGATATGCATGGCGGCCAGTCTATTCCAATGTTTGAGTATGACTTAGCCCCATATGTAGTTAAGTCCTATAACAAGCACTTACGCAAGGTTATTCAAATCGTGCTGCGCAATGACGAGCTGGATTTAGATGATCTTAAAGAGCTTGTAGATAGCGTTTATAAAAAGAACGGCTCAGCTCTTTGCGATGAATCTCAAGATGAGCTAGCTCAGCAGGTCAAGAAGCTCCTTGGTATTAAGTACTCAGGTGAGGAGCTTGAGGAAAACCTCAAATACACCATGGAAGAGGCTCATAAGCTTACTAATCGTGAGACTTATCAGGCTATGGAAGCAGTTATCCATAACCTCAACTCCATGCAAAGCCGTGCTGGCGCTCAAGTGCCATTTTCATCCATTAACTATGGCACTGGAACCACTCCAGAACAGCGCATGATCATGAGAAATGTACTCTTAGTGACTGATGCTGGTCTTGGTGGTGGCGAGACTCCTATTTTCCCTGTACAGATCTTCAAAGTTAAGGATGGAATCAATACCAAGCCAGGCGATCCAAACTACGATCTGTTCCGTTTAGCTTGTAAGGTTAGCGCCAAGCGTCTGTTCCCTAACTTCTCATTTCTAGATGCTCCATACAATGCTCAGTACTATGTTGAGGGTCATCCTGAGACTGAAGTTGCAGTTATGGGATGTCGTACTCGTGTCTTTGGTAATGACTACGATAAGACTAAGCAGGTTATTCCAGGCCGTGGTAACTTATCCTTCACCACCATTAACCTGCCTCGCTTAGCTATTGAAGCTCATGGCTCAATTAGCAAGTTCTATGAGTCTTTAGATCGCATGGTCAACATGGTCTTTGAGCAGCTCTTAGATCGTTTTGAGATCATTGCTGATAAGCATGTGTACAACTACCCATTCTTAATGGGCCAGGGCGTTTGGATTGACTCTTATCGTCTCCACTGGGATGACAAGATCCGTGATGTAATTAAGAACGGCTCTTTATCTGTAGGCTTTATCGGCTTAGCTGAGTGCTTAGTGGCTTTAGTTGGCCAGCATCATGGTGAAAGTGAGCAAGCTTATAAGCTCGGTCTCGATATCATTAAGCACATGCGTGAGCTTACTGATAAGCAAACCCAAAAGACCGGTCTTAACTTCTCCTTATTCTCAACCCCGGCTGAAGGTCTCTCAGGTCGCTTCGTGAAGATCGACCGCAAGATTTACGGTGAGATTAAGGGTGTAACCGATCGTTCTTACTACACCAACAGCTTCCATGTGCCTGTTTACCATAACATCTCAGCTGCAGATAAGATTCGCATTGAGGGCCCATTCCATGAGCTATGCAATGCTGGCGCTATCTCCTACATTGAGATGGATGGTGACTTAAACAAGAACATCGATGCTTTTGAGCGTGTCGTGCTTTACATGAAGGACTGTGGCGTAGGCTACGGCTCTATTAATCACCCTGTCGATCGCTGCCCAGTATGTGGCTATGTTGGTGTGATTAATGATGTTTGCCCTAAGTGCGGACGTAAAGACGGCGAGGGCGTAACCATCGAGCGTTTGAGCAAGTTAGGCGTCGACTGCATCTGCCGAGGCTAAAGCTAAAGCTTATCGCAGGGTATCAAGCCTAAGCTAAAGATAAAGCAGAGGCTAAAGATAAAGCCTAAGCTTAAGCACCACCTTAAAATATAAAAGACATCTGGTAAGAGAGCTTATCTTGCCAGATACAGTGGTGCTTTAAATTAAGCTTTGCTTTTGCAAGTATCAAAAGATACAAACGCGTACTACATTACATATTTAGCTTTGTGATCGCAGCAAGTGATCCTCTAGTCAAAAAGCGATCTACTATTACAATCTGAGTCAGGCCATCGCACCTAATTAAGGTCAGTGACACCGTCTCGTAACCGAGCCTCGCTCTTTAAGATGGGCTCATACAAGCGAGAATTAACAGGAGTCTTTATGGTTAACAGAATGCAACCTTGCAACGGAGTTGTGGGCAAAGGTGTTAAGTTTGAGCGCATTCGTCGAGTGACTGGATATTTAGTGGGGTCACTAGATCGATTTAATGATGCCAAGCGTGCTGAGGTAAACGACCGCGTTAAGCATCTACACCTAGGATCATAAGCAAGACTTACCAACAAGGTTTAGCATCAAGAGGGGCTTTTAACACAGCATGAGGCTGTAGCTAAAAGCCTCTTTTTGTTCTATGAAATACACTGCTCATGAAAATAGATAGCCAGTTCTATTTATTTGGGCAGGTGTATTATCATGGGTAAAGAATGTCATTTTATGGGGGCAGGGTATGGACGAGCAACTTAAAGCTTTAGAAAACACCACCATTCGTATTGCCGGCGCTGTTGCCGAATCAATCGTTGATGGCCCTGGCATTCGTTACACCATCTTTACTCAAGGCTGCCCTTTTCACTGTAAGGGCTGTCACAATCCGCAGTCTCAGCCTCTTGAAGGCGGTATTGAGGTAAAACTCAAAGTCTTCTACAAAGAGATCAAGCAAAATCCTTTGATCTCTGGCATTACCTTCTCAGGTGGTGAGCCTTTTTTACAAGCTGAGCCATTAAGTGTTTTAGCTAAGGTACTAAAAAGCGAAGGCTATTCTTTATGGGCCTACACTGGCTATACCTACGATAAGCTCATTGCCGATAAGTCACATATGCCACTCTTAGAACTATTAGATGTACTAGTAGATGGTCCTTTTGTAGAGTCTAAGCAATCTATGGATATCGACTTTAGAGGCTCAACTAATCAGCGCATCATTGATGTTCAAAAGAGCCTTAAAGAAGGCCAGGTGGTGCTTGCTGAGGGCTTTGTCTAAAGAATTAACATCCTGCCCAAAGAGCACCTACATAGCATCAGACCACCTTGGAAAGTCCCTCCTAGAGCTCCTTTAGTGATGAGCAGTTTGAGGAGCTTGTCTCATCTCATCTCATCTCATCTCATCTCATCTC
>NZ_AXWV01000059.1 GCF_000482845.1 Anaerobiospirillum succiniciproducens DSM 6400 | reverse complement strand
GGTTAACAAGTTACCCATATCGGCTGAAACACGCAGCCGCTATCAAATAGCTTCTTTACAGAAGCATTTTTGAATACTTTTCTAATGATATTAATCTTAGAAATATTTAGGCTTACATCGCCACCTAAACTCTTGAAGTTATAGGTGGAGAATTACGCCTATTTGTTAAAAGCTCATAAATAACAGCTCTAAGTGGGCCTGAACGCCAAAAAGCCGGGGCTATTATACACTATCAAACTTGATTTTCAGCATGTTTGACCAAAAGTTAAGCAAATTGCAAGTGCCGCAACCGCGTTTTATATGCCCATCAACGCATAACTTAATGCATGATACGCGCTTAATACAGGCCCCCACTACAGCCTTGCAAATCTTTAATTGCCCAGCTATCCAATCAGACTATGCGCAAAGCTTTGTCATCTACTTGTATTACCTTTATAGGCATAAACTTGCCTAAGAGTTTTGAAGGCTAAGTAAACTAAGCACAACAATGATGGCTATAATTCCCCACTTGCCAAAGCAACTCATGAATCGTTACCGCAGTCGTCGAGAGTTCCATGCATGAGTTCTTAGGCTAATGTGGATGCAGTCAAGATTTTGCATCTTTACATTTGAGCTCATTTAATGGCATTAGCAATGTTCTTTGTCATGTGAGTCCAGGCACTCAAATTGTGAATGTTTTGATGAGTGGCTGTTTTTGCTCTGAGAGAGACTGTTAGGCGGACAGAGAAGTGCGTCTGATGCTGTTGCTTGCAGATAGAGCATTGCGTATGGTGCTGGTGCTTGCAGATGATGCGTGCTAGGTCGGTTGGTTTGAAAAAAATGGGGCGCTCTAGGTTGGTAGAGCGCCCCGGGCCACTTTTGGGCTTGGATTAGATTATTAAACCGATATTTTTAGTTTGGCGTATTTAGATGCGCTTAGCTACTTCGCGCTTATCGCTAGATAATGTTCCAGAAGCATGGTCAGTTAATGACTGCTTGATGTGGTGGATCTCTTCATCGCTACCAAAGCAAGGTGGTACACCGTGAGCATCTGGATCATGTAAGAACTTGGTAAATACCCAAGAGCCTACGCCATTGCCCAGAACAATTAGAGCAAGACGAGTCCAGTCAGTTAAGCTCATGTCAACTTGTGCCATTGCAAAGAAGCCACAGTTTGCAACGCTGTGCTCAAAGCCAGCGAGCATAAAGAACATAACTGGCATGATGACATATAAAGGATGCTTACCTTTGTTAAAGCCAGAGTAGGCAATATGCATCATTGCGCCACATCCGATAGCCAGGATGAAGGATGAGAGCATAGATGGATCGCCTAACTTGTGCTCTACAACATCATGGATGTGGCTTAAGTCGATGCGAGTAAGGGAGAAGAGATAGGTTGTTGCACCACAGGCCATGCCATTGAGTACAAACATATAGATGAGGCGGAAAGTGGAGCTGACGTTCCAGTCGCCAACCTTACCAGTGTACAGATATAAGCCCTTTACCATGATGGTGAGCAGGCCTAAAGAGAAGAGGAAGGAACCTACATAGTTAATTGGTGATGCCACGTAGATAACACAGCCAAGGCCAATAAGAACACCAGCGAGTAAAGACTTGACGGTAAACTGATAGAAAGTAGATTGCATTAACATAGCTAACACGTACTAAATGACAAGAGACAATAGAAGCGCAATTCACGACAGAGACTAGTTAAGTAAAAGCTGCAGCAAAAGATTAATGCTCTGCCAGCCTTACATCCTCAAATACAAGTTTTGAGGCAACATGACTGTATAGCTGATACGACTAAGACTATAGGCTTTAGGTTAGTTGCCAGTCATGCCGCACCATTAAACTGTCGCGTCTGTTCATTTGCTCACCACCAAGCTTTTATATGAACCTAAGTTAGGTTTGCTTGTGCTTGTGAAAAGAGCGGCGGCCATTGTAGCAAAACTTGTTGCAAATTTTTAGCAACTTCATGCATTTTGCTAGAGCTCATTTGAGTATGCCTCAGCTAATTAAGCTGCAAGTAATTGCGCATACTCTTGCGTAAATACGATGATTTTTTGGGGTTGAGATAGGCTTTGGGTGTATTTAGGAGTAGTTTTCTATCTCTTAGTGGCATTAGTGGCAGGTGCTTTTTTTATAAACAACAAGAGCTTATGGCTATGTGTATATGTCTGTAACTCTAAAGTAGGCGCTTTGGTAAAGGATTAGGCTCAATCATGGTGCTTAGCAATGGCACAACAACCAATAAAAGTTGGTGGTTTAGCAAACTCCTAAACTCATATAACTTTATGTAGATGAGACTAACTTGTATTTACATGATACTTGAGTGTTTTTGGCATTTAATGCCGATAAATAAGCCAATTGTTTATAAGTATTGCAGCTGTGATGTTCTATGAGATAGCGCATCTTTGCCAACTAAAGCACTTTCAATTGTTGCGAGTTATGCTACAGAAATACAATCAGAGTCATCATTTTTATAAATGTGCATCGTATAATTAGAAAGTTGCGAGATGACATTCATCAGCTTCTATGACTCAGATAAAGTTTGAGCGTGCATGCTGAATCTTTAGTCAGTACATGCTCGTGGTGTTCTTAAAGCTTAAGTGCAACAGCTTGCTCCTTTAGCTAAGACCATTGAGGTTAAGGATAGCTAGATAAGTTGAATGCTGTTTTGCTTGGTATATTAGGAATACTAGGCACGTAAATGGGCAATTAGCGCTGTGATATCATTTAAACGCAGTTGTGGCTAAGATGTTTTTATCTTGGCTGCTAGAAGTTTTAGCCAAAGTTTTTTGCCCCAATGATTAAGTTGGGATAGTGCTTTATAAAGTGATTTATAAGGTCTCAATGTGGCAAAAATAACTTCACAAAAAGAGATTTTGGCTAAAAGTTGACTTGCTCATCAGTTGCTTGGGTGTTTATCTTTGAGCTGTAAGTAGCTGATGTTTCCTGATCTTTGCTTTGTCAGGAAAAGTATGGCTATAAAAGCGGCTACAACAATGGTCTAATGACCGTTTAAGACGCTTTTAACCAATGCTGATAGTTAAAACTTATGTATGTACAGATGGCTGTACTTTGCTCCTTTTGCCTTAAACATAAGCTTTTAGTATCGATACACTAGCCATGCAGCTACAATACACAAGAATTCTATAAGGATCGTCTTCCGGGAGAAAACCAGATGGCATTGCGTAAAGCAGTTATTACAGGCTACGGAATTATTTCCGGCATTGGTGTGGGAAAGAGCGCCGTACTTGAGTCCTTGAAGCAAGGCCGCTCAGGTATCGTCAGAGAAGAAGAGTTTGCAGCTATGGGTATGCGCTCACAAGTTGCAGGCATGGTCAACGTTGACTTCAAGGACTACATTGATCGTCGCGATCTGCGCTTCATGGGCGAGGCTGCTGCCTACTCTTACATTGCTATGAAAGAAGCAATTGAGCACGCCGGTCTGCAAGAGTCTGATGTGTCTAACGTTCGTACTGGTCTTATCGTAGGCTCTGGCGGTGGTTCTACTCGTACTACTGTTGAGTCAGCTGATATCCTGCGCGACAAGGGCGTAAAGCGTATTGGCCCTTATGCTGTTACCAAGACCATGAGCTCAACCACCTCAGCCTGTCTGGCAACTCCATTTAAGATTAAGGGCGCATCATTCACCATTAGCTCTGCCTGTGCATCTTCAGCTCACTGTATACAGGCTGCTTGTGATGAGATTGCTTTAGGTCGTCACGACATTATCTTCGCCGGTGGTGGTGAAGCTGCTGACTGGACTATTGCCTCTTTATTCGACGCAATGGGTGCTCTGTCCACCGCTTACAATGACAACCCAGCAACTGCATCACGTCCATACGATGCTCATCGTGATGGCTTCGTTATCGGTGCTGGTGGCGGTATCGTGGTAATCGAAGAAGAAGAGCATGCTAAGGCTCGTGGCGCTAACATCATTGCCGAGATTGTTGGCTTTGGCGCTACTTCTGACGGTGCTGACATGGTGGCTCCATCAGGCGAAGGCGCTTTCCGCTGCATGAAGATGGCTATGAATGGCGTTGAAGGTCCAATCGACTACATCAACACCCACGGCACCTCAACTGTTTTAGGTGACAACAAGGAATTAGAGGCAATTCGCAACGTATTTGGCGAGAAGTGCCCTCCAATCTCCTCAACTAAGTCTATGACTGGTCACGCTTTAGGCGCAGCTGGTGTTAATGAGGCTATATATAGCTTACTCATGTTAGAAAATGGCTTCATTGCTCCTTCTATCAACATCACTGAGATGGATGAGCACGCTAAGCCATTTGATATCGTAACTGAGACTCGTCAGGCTGATCTGAAGACTGTTATGTCCAACAGCTTCGGCTTTGGCGGTACTAACGCAACTATCGTAATGCGTAAGTACGGCGCTTAATCAAGCAAAAACACCATTAAGCTCTAGGCTCAATTAATCGAGCCTAATATACCCAAAGGCAAATCCAAGGCTTCAAAGCAACAATGGATTTGCCTTTGTTGTTTTTACCTCATAACGCTGCCATTCCTAAGCCCCTCAGTAAAGCCCATCTTCAATCGTAGCGACTAAGCTCACCATCAATAGTCGATATCAAGCCCATTATCAATCGTAGCTACCAAGCACACCGTATAGCACAGGCAGTAAGTCTTATCTGTGTTGACTGACATCTTTTTTAGAGTTTTGAATACACATTATTAGCTTTGTATGTTTTTATTTACATAGTGTGATTTCTTGACGCTAGGTTGTGCCATAATCCATTATTTAGTGTAGACAGTTTCACTTTCTAAGCATTCTGATACAAAGAATATAGAAAGTGCCCAGGCTTTTCTCTAAAGTGCTTTGCAAGCAGTAGAGAAACATCGCCATGTGCGCATGTCTTTTATTTGAAATGCCTAGATGATGATTTATGTATAGGAGTCCAATGTGGCCAAAGCAGGCAAAGAAGTTCAGCGTTTAGATAAGGTTGTCTCCCATCTTACTGGAATGTCCCGTTCTAATGTGTCCAAGCTCATTAAGAATGGCGATGTAACCGTTGATGATGAGGTCATTACTGATTCAGCTGCCAAGATTTGCGTGCACTCAGTCATCGTGATCGCTGGATTTAATGATGCCTTGCCTGATGACGATGGTGATGTTGAACTCGTCAGAGCATCTGATGCGTTTAAAAAGCGCGTCTTCTTGCTCAATAAACCGTATAACTACGTTTGCGCTGATCGCGATAAGAACCACGCCATTGTTACTTCTTTGTTTAGAAATGAGCTTAATTTAGAGAAGTTACATAGCGCTGGTCGTCTTGATATCGACACTACTGGTCTGCTAATCGTTACTGATGATGGCGATCTTAACCATGAGATTACCTCGCCTAAAAAAGAAGTCTCCAAAGTCTATCTAGCACGTTTAGATAAGGCTGTTCCTGAAAGTGCTATTAAGGCGTTTGCCTCAGGTATTAAGCATCCTGAGGAGAAAAAGCGCTATCAGGCTGCAACTTTAACTCTTCTTGATACTAGCGATCTTGATTGTGCGGGCGAACATTGGGCTGCGGTTCAGCTAACTGAAGGCCGCTATCATGAGGTTAAGCGCCTCTTTGAGGTAGTCGGCTGTCAAGTGCAGGACTTAGTGCGTGTTGCAGTTGGCTCTTTAACCCTGCCAAGTGAGCTTAACTTAGGTGACTATGTTGCTTTAGACGTAGATGATCAAAAGAAGCTCTTTGAAAAATCAGAGTTTAGCGTTGAAGAGCTGGTGAACTTACTTAAAGAGTACAAGAGCTCCTTAGAGCGCTCTAAAGTTATCTTCCAGCCAGACTCATTTAAGTTTAATAAGCAAGGTGCTGCAGCTAGCGATACTGACGCACTATCAAGTGCAGCTATCTCTAGCACTCAGGACGCCCATCAAACTCACTTAGATACTAAAGAGGATGAAGATGCTGAAGTCTTTGATGACGATGAGGTCTTTGAAGATGAGGCGGGCGACTTTGACGATTTAGACGAAAACGGCGATCTTCGCATTTATTAACAGTCAGGCGACCCACGCAGCCGTGTAGAACTACATTCATGTACGTAAAAGGTACTTATTATGAGCAAGTATTTTAAAAGTTCAGTTGCCATGTGTATGGCTTTAGCAATTACTACTTTTTCAAGCAACGCTTTAGCTGCTTCTAACGTTGTTGCTGACAAGTCTGACGTGACTATTCCTGTATTTTCAGAGACTGATAAGAGCATTAAGCAGTGCTTATCTTTAGCAAAGACTCCTGATGCTAAGATTGACTGTACTGCTATGGCTCAGGAGAACCTCAATAACTTAGCTGAGAGCAACTACAGCGCCGCTTTAAAGGCTTGCGATACTTACTACGATCCAAATGCTTGCCACCTCTCAGTAAAGCGTGCTCACGATGCTTACCTTTACTACTATGATGAGATGCGTGTAGTCTTCACTACCCTTAATCCAAATGCCAATGACAAAGGCATTGCTCAGACTGACGAGCTCATCTTAAGCATCACTGCTATGCACGCTCGTTTACTTGAAGAGGCCATTAAGACTAGCCAACAGAAAGTAGATAACGTAAGTATCAAATAATGAAGTCTGTTTTATAGCGTGACTCAAGGCAGCTCATGCTGCCTAAATCCTAAGGCTTATGATGAGGCTGCATCTTATTGATGTAGCCTCATCTGTTTTTAGGCAAAACCAACAAGACTCACAGACAAGTATTGCTATATTATCTCGGCAATAAATCATGTATTAGTCAAAATCGAGCGCTATGCCCCGCTTTTACTTTTGGCTAGATGCTACAATCTTAATAATCACCTTTATCATGGTCTTTGTACACAAGGTACTATGCATAGTACTTTCTCCCATGATTAATACGAGGTTGTCTGTTTGAGTTTTATTTATTGGATTTTGTCATGGAAAAGATTGTTCACACTGATGCCATTGCTATTCCTTCAGAGTACCCACTCCCACGCCCATCATTTGAGCACGAGTGGATTTCCTATGAAACTACTGCTCCTGAGGAGTTAGTTGAGCGCGTTAAGGATGCTACCATCATTGTGACCAACAAGAGCAAGCTTACCGCTGAGGTCTTAGCTCAGTGCCCTAAGCTTAAGTTCATTGCTGAGTTAGCAACTGGCTATAACAACATTGATATCGACTACTGCAAAGAGCACGGTATTGGTGTAGCAAACATTCAGGGTTATAGCACTGATTCTGTTGCAGAGCACGCTATCACTATGATGTTAATGCTCTCCCGCTCCATGATTAAGACCCGTAAGAAGATGGAAGATGGCCTGTGGGTTAACGCTAACTGCTTCTGCCAGCTGCCATACCCAATCGTTGATCTTAAGGGCCGTACCTTAACTATTTGTGGTTCAGGCTCTATTGGCTCACGTATTGGTGAGATCGCTAAGGCATTTGGTATGAACGTTATCAAGGCAGAGCATCGTAATGCTAGCGCTGTTCGTCCAGGCTACACTGCTTTTGCTGAGGCTATTGCTCAGGCAGACTTCTTAACCGTTAACTGCCCTCTCAATGCAGACACTGAGAACCTCATTACTGCAAAAGAAATCGCTACCATGAAGAAGAGCGTCATCATCATTAACAACGCTCGTGGCGGTGTAGTAAATGAGCAGGACTTAGTTAAGGCTGTTTTAAACGGCGATATCGCTGGTGCAGCTGCTGACGTTGCATCTGTAGAGCCTTTAACCTCAGATCACCCATATGTTCAGCTGCAGAAGAACGATAACTTCTTATTAACCCCTCACCAGGCCTGGATGTCTCACGATTGCTTAATCGCTTTAGTTAAGCAGTTTGGCGAGAACCTCGAGGCTTTCCACAAGGGTGAGTCCTTACGCCGTATCGTCTAATCCACGATAAGGCAAAGAGTGCATCGTATCTACACGATGAGCCAAGCTTCTCATGGCAGTAACTTTAACTGCCATACACAAGGCCCGAGTTTTATGATCGGGCCTTGTGCGTTTTATAAGCTCCAAAAATGCAGAGTACTTGCTCTTAGAACTTTCAGTTTGCACTAAACGATCTATGCCTAACTTGCTTTGCTATGATTAACTTAGTGAGTAAGTGTTGAGGGCATACTATGGCTAAGTTCGAAATTTGCGTAACCTCTTTGCAAGGAGTTAAAGCTGCTTTAGAGGCGGGCGCTGATCGTGTGGAGCTGTGCTCAGGTCTAACTGAGGGTGGTCTAACTCCATCTTATGCGCTGATTAAGCGAGCAGTTGAGATAGGCAGTGATGCTTTAGCTGTGAATGTGTTGATTCGCTCACGCGGTGGCGACTTTTTGTATGATGCTGATGACTTAGAGATGATGCTCCAAGACATTGAGCAGGCCAAAGTTTTAGGCGCTAAAGGTGTAGTTATCGGCGCATTAAACGCTGACGGCACTATCAACGAAAGCTTCCTCACAGAAGCTGTTGCTAGAGCACAAGGCATGACTGTAACCTTCCACCGTGCTTTTGATATGTGTGCAGATCTGAATGCCGCTGCAAAGCTACTCCACAGCTACCACGTGGATTACATCCTCACATCAGGTGGTGAAGCATCTGCTCATAAGGGCATGGCTAAGCTCAGAGAGCTTAATGCCGAGCCTCATCATCCTATCTATATTGCTGCAGCCGGTGTTAACAAGACTAATATCGCTGAGATCGCTAATACTACCAAGATTGAGCAATTCCACTTCTCTGCAAAAGATGTGGTCAAATCCCAAATGGCCTTCACCAACCCGAGCGTGCACATGGGGATCCCTGGTGCAGACGAGTACTCCAACCCATGCACTAATCTCTCTGAGATCAAAGCAACCATGCAAGCTATCCACGGTTAGTGTTTCTTAGTAGACATTGACATCTACACTTACACTTATCATAGCTGAAGACAAACTGCATATATACAATGCTCAAATACTTGCCTGGTGTATCTAGCTTAGCGTTATTAACTAAATTAAATAGGATCGTTTCATATTTTGTTTGAGAGCCAAATGCTACCTAACAAATTATTAAAACCATAGCTGATCTCACATAATAGAAAGCAAAATGACGTATGTATGCTTTTTGTTAAATTGTTTGGTGTATCTATAGG
The DNA here is from genome assembly GCF_000482845.1 of Anaerobiospirillum succiniciproducens DSM 6400. GTDB lineage: Bacteria > Pseudomonadota > Gammaproteobacteria > Enterobacterales > Succinivibrionaceae > Anaerobiospirillum > Anaerobiospirillum succiniciproducens. The sequence continues at coordinate 16,839 of NZ_AXWV01000059.1, read as the reverse complement.
AATAGCATTATGTTCCGAAGGTAGAGGCTACAAAACAATTTACGAGGCTTTGTATGTTGTGCTTAGCGCGGTCATATCGAAAAAGTAACCAGAGAAGCAACGCTTTCTCGCGATAGCTTGAGATCTTTGAGGTCTCTTCGCTATGAAGTACCTCAGATCATAAACATGCTCTTGCAAAACAGGCCACTATCACCTGTTTGATTGTGTAGCGAGCATAATTAGATTTAGGAGATAGACCATGGCAGTATATGTAAACACCAATTATTCAGCCCTTCAGGGCCAGCGCTACCTCGGCAATGTTCAGAACTCACTGACAACTACATACCAGCGTTTATCAAGCGGTATGCGTATTAACAGCGCTAAAGACGATGCTGCCGGCCTCCAGATCGCCGATCGTTTAACCTCCCAGATTAACGGCCTCAACCAAGGTAACCGCAACGCTGCAGACGGTATTGCATTAGCCCAGACTGTTGAAGCAGGTATGGACGAGATCTCTGGCATGCTCCAGAAGCTTCGTACCTTAACCGTACAAGCTGCAAATGGAACTAATACAAAAGAAGATCGTGCTGCACTTTCAAAAGAGGCAAGCGCTTTAGCAACCGAGATTAATCGCATTGCCACACAGACAACTTTCGCTGGTAAGAAAGTATTGAATGGTAAAGGCGATGACTCAATCTTAGGACCTGCAGGCAATGCTGGTGGTGGTAATGGTCAAAATGGCACTGCAGGAAAAGCAGGTGATACAGGCACCTTGACTCTACAAGTTGGCTCCAATAAGGGAGATATTATATCATTTGACCTTCAGTCAGTTATGTTCTCTAAACTTACTGGTAAAGCTGACGATCTGATTAAAGCAGGCACTGACAAAGTATTTGGGACTAATGATACGACTGGTTTTGTTACTGTTACTTTTACAAAAGCCAACTTCGCTGATCAAACTGCAAAAGATGGTATAGGATCTGTTATAGAGCTTATGGATAAGGCTATTGCAACTGTTGATGGAATGCGTGCTGATCTTGGTGCGATCCAGAACAGACTTGAGTCATCTATCCGCAACCAGTCTAACGTTGCAGCTAACGAAGCTGATGCTCGCTCACGTATTCGTGATGCTGATTTTGCTGAAGAGTCTGCAAACTTATCTCAGCAGTCCATCATTCAGCAGGCAGCTGCTTCTATGCTGATGCAGGCTAACACCCGTCCACAGCTCGGTCTGAGCCTGTTAGGTTAATCTGAGGAGCTACCAAAATGGCAGTATATGTAAATACAAACTACTCAGCTCTTCAGGGCCAGCGCTACTTAGGCAATGTTCAGAACTCACTGACTACTACATATCAGCGTTTATCAAGCGGTATGCGTATTAACAGCGCAAAAGATGACGCTGCAGGCCTTCAGATCGCTGACCGTTTAACATCCCAGATTAATGGACTCAACCAGGGTAACCGTAACGCTGCAGACGGTATTGCATTAGCTCAGACCATCGAAGCAGGTATGGACGAAATCTCTGGCATGCTCCAGAAAGTGCGTACCTTAACTGTACAGGCAGCTAATGGCACTAACACATCACAAGATCGAGCTGCACTTTCAAAAGAGGCTTCTGCCCTTCTTACCGAGGTAAACCGTATCGCCATGCAAACTACCTATGCTGGCAAGACTGTTTTAAACGGTAAGGGTGAAAATTCACTATTTGGTAAGGATGCTAATGCTGGTGGTGGTGGTACTACTGCAGGTACAGCTGGCGCAACTGGCACTATGACTTTGCAGGTCGGATCGAATAAGGGCGACACTATATCATTTGACGTTGATTCAGTAATGTTCTCCAAGATTGGAGCTGGACATGGTAAGTTCGCTCAAATGGTAGATGCTCAGGCTGGCAAAATCTTCGCAACAGATAAAAACACTGGAGCAGTCACAGTAACCTTCACTAAGGCAGATTTCGCCCAGGGTACTGCAGATACCTATATTGGCAACGTTATTGAGCTTATGGATACTGCCATTTCTAAGATTGACGGTATGCGAGCCGATTTGGGTGCCATCCAGAATCGTCTTGAGAGCTCTATCCGCAACCAGTCTAACGTTGCTGCTAATGAGGCTGATGCTCGTAGCCGTATTCGTGATGCTGATTTTGCTGAAGAGTCTGCAAACTTATCTCAGCAGTCCATTATCCAGCAGGCAGCTGCCTCCATGCTGATGCAGGCTAATACCCGTCCTCAGCTTGGCTTAAGCTTACTTGGCTAATAGCATAGTTTAAGATTTCTTTTGAATTCTAAAAGGGCCCTGATTCTGCAAGGTTTCAGGGCCTTTTGTATTTCATGGGGTTAAGGCGAAATCCGTATTACTTTCGTAAAAATGGGTGCCTTTAAAAAAGTTTTGAAAATGGCTGTTAATTAATATCGGTGATAGCCGTAAACATAAGTAGAGAAAGGAGTTCTTTCTCGCGATAGCTTGAGATCTTGGAGGTCTCTTCGCTACGAAGTACCTCAGATCACCAACATGCTCTTGCAAAACAGGCCTCTATCACCTGTTTGATTGTGGTATCGAGCATAATTAGATTAGGAGAAAGGCCATGGCAGTATATGTAAATACAAACTACTCAGCTCTTCAGGGCCAGCGCTACTTAGGCAATGTTCAGAACTCACTGACTACTACATACCAGCGTTTATCAAGCGGTATGCGTATTAACAGCGCAAAAGATGACGCTGCAGGCCTCCAGATCGCCGATCGTTTAACCTCCCAGATTAACGGCCTCAACCAAGGTAACCGCAACGCATCTGACGGTATCGCCCTTGCCCAGACAGTTGAGTCAGGTATGGATGAAATTTCTGGCATGCTCCAGAAGATCCGTACCCTTGCAGTGCAAGCAGCAAATGGAACAAATACTGGCGAAGACAAAGCAGCACTCTCAAAAGAAGCTTCCGCTTTAGCTAATGAAATCAGCCGTATTGCTAAACAAACAACCTATGGAGGCAAGCTTGTTCTTAATGGACAACAAGAGAATGAGTTAACTATCTTCTCTAAAGCAAACGGCAACGATAAGGGAAAAGCAGGCAACATTACATTACAGGTTGGCTCTAATAAGGGTGATACAATTAAGTTTTCCATTGATAACATGCAGTTCTCAAAAATTGGTAGCAGAGCTGACAGCACTGGTTTTAAGAAGACTAATGATGACAATGTTATCAAGATTCAGAACAGCGCCGTTACTTTTGGCTTATCCGTAGCTTCTGGTGCAGCACTCACTATAGCTCTGATGGATAAAATGATTGCTGATGTAGATGCTAAGCGTGCCGATTTAGGTGCGATCCAGAACCGTCTTGAGAGCTCTATCCGTAACCAGTCTAACGTTGCAGCTAATGAGGCAGATGCACGCTCACGTATTCGAGATGCTGACTTTGCTGAAGAGTCTGCAAACCTGTCTCAGCAGTCCATCATTCAGCAGGCAGCTGCTTCTATGCTGATGCAGGCTAATACCCGTCCTCAGCTTGGCTTAAGCTTACTTGGCTAATAGCTTAGAGTGAGGGTTCACTAAGTTTTTTGAGAAGGCAGTCCTTGGTGGCTGCCTTTTCTTATTTTGGGCAGCTTAGTTTGCAGTGCATGTGCTGTAAGGTGCATAGACGAGCGTAGAGTGCTCTTAGAGGCGTTTTGGTTGGAGTGTCGTGGGCTGATTTTTTTCTTAATGATGTGGCTGTATGAGGCGCATATTGCGTGCTACGTGCGTTTAAGATAGGGGCTTTTTTTTTGATTGCCTTGCTTAGCAAAGAGAGCTTCGCTGGAGGGGCGTGAGATTTTTTTAGATGGGTTGAGATTTTTTGAGGTGGGCAGATAAGCAAAAGGGAGGCGAATGCCTCCCGCTTTGCTTTGTGAGCAACAGCTCTACAAGTCCTACAGGGCCAATAAACTAGCTTAAAGCCTCAGCTAATTCATACTGATCAGCACGGAACTTATGCTTCATGTGCTCAATACACTCGATAATGTCGTGGTGTACGAGCTCGCCACGCTGAATGCCGATGCAGCGGCCGGAGTGGCCTTGGTGCAGAAGGTCAACAGCGTAAGCACCCATACGAGAGGCTAACACACGGTCAGCAGCTGATGGAACGCCACCACGCTGGATGTGACCGATAACGGTAGCACGGGTCTCAAGACCGGTACGATCCTCAAGCTCCTTAGCCATTGCGTGAACGTCAGTCTGGTTCTCGCAAACAACTAAGATAGCGTGACGCTTACCTGCAGCAATGGACTTCTCGATTGAGGAGTAAACAGTCTCTTTATCCCATGGCTTCTCTGGAACTAAAACAGCTTCCACACCGCAGGAGATAGCTGCAGAAACAGCTAAGTCACCACAGTGACGACCCATAACCTCAACTACAGCGATACGCTTGTGGGAAGAGCAGGTGTCACGTAAGCGGTCGATACAAATAACAGCAGTGTTAAGAGCAGTATCAAAGCCGATAGTGGTATCGGTACCTGCAATATCGTTATCGATAGTGCCAGGAACGCCGATGCATGGGAAACCGAGCTCAGAGATGAGCTTTGCACCCATGAAAGAACCGTCACCGCCAACAACTACTAAAGCATCAATACCGTGCTCTTTCATTACCTCAACGCACTCTTTACGGATGTGCTCTTCTTTGAACTGAGGGAAGCGAGCAGTACCTAAGAAAGTACCACCACGGTTGAGCAGGTTAGATACGCTGACGCGCTCTAATGGGATGATGTTACCCTCGTGAAGGCCTAAGTAACCATCAAGGATACCACAGCACTCGTAGCCGTAATCTAAAGCGGTACGTACAACAGCACGAACTGCAGCGTTCATACCAGGAGCGTCACCACCGGAGGTTAAAATACCAATCTTTTTAATAGCCATGTTTTGTTTCCCGAGCCGGACAAAAGCAAAAAAGAACTCGTGGGTAAGATAAGTCGCAATCACACTCATAATTCACCGTAACAAAGCCCTGCTACGGCAAATTATCGACTAAGGATTTGCATGCTAATGCAAGAGTGCCTTAGTAAAACAAACATCTTGAATGATTTTGTGTATACCTTAATGCATTCAAGCTAATCACCTTGTAGACGCTATTGCATCTGCAAGATCGACTCATCTTAAAGCTGCTAAGTGGCTGCTTAGAGAATTTGTAAGCAGTTACTTAAAGTAGCTTGGTTTACCTACCATTGTACATCTTTACGAATCAATGTGATACTGATCACACAGTATTTTTTAGATACGAAAAAAGAGCTGACGGTCGCCTAGCTCTCTAAATTATCTTGTAACAATGGTGTAAACGCTAATAAAGATAAGCACTGATAACTAATATTAAGCATGATTGCGCTAGCTTGTTCAGATGTAATACATGTACATACTTGCATGGCGTAATCTACTCTTAGTTATGAGTTGATATCTTGTTAAGTAAGGAGCGTGAGCTTGATGCTAACAAGAGCATACAGCCCCTTACTTAATAAGAAGATGACAAGAAAACTCGACTTTTAAAAGTGTAGGCTTTGCTTGCCACCTTCATTAAAGCTATTTAACGCTATTAGGCGTTAGCAACAGCTGCCTCAATGATAGCAGTGAAGTCAGGAGCCTTCAGAGAAGCACCACCAACGAGACCGCCGTCGATATCAGCCTGAGCAAATAACTCTGGAGCAGTCTTAGCGTTGCAAGAACCACCGTAGAGGATACGTACGCCGTCAGCAACTTCCTTAGAGAACTCTGCTAAGTAAGCGCGGATGTCAGCGTGAACCTTCTGAGCAATCTCAGGGGTAGCAGTCTTACCGGTACCGATAGCCCAGATTGGCTCGTAAGCGATAACTGCGTTCTTGAAAGAATCGATGCCGCAAAGATCGATAACAGCCTTTAACTCATCGCGAACAACGTCCATGGTCTGACCAGCGTCGAACTGAGCTTCGGACTCACCAACGCAAAGAACAGGGATAAGGCCGTTCTGCTGAGCTGCCTGATACTTCTGAGCGACGTACTCGTTTGACTCCTTGTGGTAGTCACGACGCTCGGAGTGACCAACGATAGCGTAGGTGCAGCCGAACTCACGTAACATTACAGGAGAGTTTTCACCAGTGTAAGCGCCAGAGGTGTGGATATCGCAATCTTCTGAACCGTAGGCAAGCTTAGAACCAGCAGATAACTGCTCTACCATGCCAATGAAAACGGCAGGGGCACATACTGCAACTTCAGCCTTGCCTGCAGCCTTGTTTGCTGGCTCCTTTAAAGCATTAACCAAAGCAGTAACGGACTCCTTGGTACCATTGAGCTTCCAGTTGCCCATTACAAGAGGTGTTCTCATGATCGGTCTCCAAATCAAAATGTACGAATCATCGTTAAGCGCCTGCGACTAGTACGATGCAGCTTAAGCATAAAAGCTTTGCACTCAGCGAATTAATGATAGTTATGATACAGCATTTTGATAAGTTTTAGCATGTCATTGCAAGTGCTATCTGAGTGCATTGAGCTAGTGTTAAGTGCATAAGGCTTATGAACGTCGGTAGAAAGCCAATTTGCAGCTGTGCAAGCTTTTGCAATCTAGATCTTATTTTGCAAAAGACGCGCATTAGCTGTGCAAATAATTTGACGTACAAGTGCATTTAGAGGCCAATTTAGCACGAGATAATTGTCATAAAAATATGATCATTTGAGTTTCTATGAAATAGGACTTTCAGTTATCTATTAAGTCGTTGTGGTCGGTGCAAAAATATGCAACTGATGAGCTATTTGAATAGATTAGCTACAGCGCTGTGAGGCAGGTGCTCTCTATCTTGAAGAGGCAGTTGCTCGCTATCTTGCGTTAAAGACTCTTTAGTGCAGCACTGAGGGATAGGTTTAAGTTGTAGCAGGAAAAATTGCTTAAGTGACAATGGTGATAAAGAGGGATGTGCACTGAGGTAGGTCGTGGTTGTACAACTCTTTTTTGTAGTGCTATGTAGATTGCTTTTGATTATTTGGGGCCGAAAAACAAACAAAGCCAAACTTAAGCTTTGATGCTTGAGTTTAGCTTTGCTTAAAATGCTCGATCAAAAGCACTCACTGATGAGCAATTTGCCTGCAGTAATGCTTTTGTTTGAGATGGACTTATTCAGCGTCCTTAGCCTCTTCGCCGTCAGCTAGACGCTTAGCAGCCTCAGCAACTTCGTTGAGCTCTTCTAAGGTGAAGTCGTAGTGGTACTTAGAAGCTAACTTAACGAGCTGCTCTTTGAAGGTGTCGCAAGCTGGAATAGCGGAGAACTCATAGTTCAGAGCTTCGTTGGTGTCTAATGCGTTGAAGAAGTTGATGATGTTTTCGACTGCCATAAGTCATCTCCATTTGTACTAGGCAAGATTCTTTTGGTCAGTTATTCACTGACTTGTTAGTTAGCATACACGCAAAGCTTATACCCAAGATAGATAAAATCTATAATAACGTGATCAAGTCTTACTCAATTGCGGCCACATTTAAGTTGCTAAGCCGCATGTATATGCTGTTTGTTGCTTGATTGTGCAGCGAGATATTTTCTTAGTCTGTATCTACCTATCAAAGACATTAGCATCTTTGAATGTGTCTTATTGCCGCTTAGTAAGTTTTGTTGCAACAAATGAATGCCGCTGTGGCAAGAACAGTTTACGATGTTGTTGCTAGGCTAGCCTTGTTATCATTTGCATGATAGCTATTGCACATGTGCTTGCACGGTTAGCTTAGCTTGTACATGTGGCTAAGGGAATATCTTTGCTAGCTCTTGGGGCATTAATCGTGAGCGGTCTTTTCGACTACATCGGCAATGACTGCATCAAGTAGCGAGGCAATATCTTGTGGTTTCATGCCCACAGACATGCCACGTTTGCCTGCAGATACCAATATCTCCTCTTGATTGAGTGCTGACTCATCAAGAATGGTAATGGAACGACGTTTTTGTCCAAAGGGGCTAATGCCGCCAACAACATAGCCAGTAACTCTTTGCGCAGTAGCTGGATCTACTGTTTGTAATTCCTTGAGCTTAACGGCACGGGCTGCTGTCTTTAAAGAGATACGGCCACTGACTGGCACAATGCAGGTAACGTATGTCTTATCGTGGTTGAGGATGATAGTTTTGAAAACTTTGTTCTCGTCCATGTTGAGAGCATGGGCCGCATGCTTACCAAAGTCGTGGGTATCAGCTTCGTATTCATAAACCTTGTAGCTAGCCTTGTTCTTGGCCAAAAAGTCCAATGCAGGTGTCTTCATCTCAACCTCCTTAGAGCATATAGGCTCTGCACTTTTGGCATCATACCACTTGCATAGTTTGATGATGACTTCATGCTAAAAAATTTGCGTGGAGCGTATGTGATTGTGGCTTTGAAGCTTTTTTACTATGAAAAATAGTATGTCTTAGTGTGGCTTGGATTGACATGTTTTTGCTTAGGCTGGCTTATCTTGGCATGCCTTTGCTTAGACTGGCTTGGCTTGCCATGCTTTGTTTTGCAAGGAGGGAGATACGAGCGCTATGGTTTGTCCGACTAAATTTTGCATAAGAGTCATGTTTGTTTGTGCCAAGATAACAAGGTCGGTTATTATGATGGTTTGACTGGCTGCTATTAAGCCTTGGTGCTTTTTAGCCTAGCTCTCGTATAGGCTAGTGCTTGGGCATTGCTTGCTAGCGTTAGATGATTTGGTAGAGTAGGGAATTTTGCACTAATGGAAATTAAGCTTGCATCCTGGAATGTAAACGGCATCCGTGCTGTAGCTCAAAAAGAGGCTTGGCTCAATTGGTTTGCCGAGGATAAGTACGATGTTATTGGTTTTCAGGAGACTAAGGCTGAGCAAAAGCAGATTCCTGAAGAGATCGTTAATAAGCCTGGCTATCACTCATACTTCTGCTCATCAGTAGTTAAGAAGGGTTACTCAGGTACTGCTGTTTTCTCTAAGATCGAGCCTAAGAGCGTTGAGTTAGAGCTCCCAGAAGAGGCCTTCCAAGGTGAAGGTCGTATTGTTCACTTAGAGTTTGAGAAGTTCCACTTCTTCAATGGCTATTTCCCAAATGGCGGTGGTGAAGTCTTAGACGAGAATGGTAAGCCAATTAAGGGCGAGTTTAAGCGCGTTCCATATAAGATGGGCTTCTTTGATAGCTTCTTTAAGTATGCTCAGGAACTGCGTAAGACTAAGCCAATTGTTGTTTGTGGTGACTTTAATATTGCTCACCAGGCAATCGACTTAGCCCGTCCTAAGACCAATGTATACAACACTGGCTTCTTACAGATTGAGCGTGACTTCTTAGATAAGTTCACTCAGGCCGGCTACATTGATACATTCCGTCATGTTCACGGCAATGTTGAGGAAATGTACTCATGGTGGTCATATAAGATGCGTGCTCGTGAGAAGAACGTAGGATGGAGAATTGATTACTTCTTCGTCTCAGAAGAGCTTAAAGACAACATCAAAGATGCCACTATCGAAAAGGATGTATTTGGCTCTGATCACTGCCCAGTTACATTAACTTTAGACATCTAAACAATCAAAAACTAAGACTCTACCTTTAGCTTAATAGCTTGATTTTGCAGCCTTTTTGGCCCGATTGATTTTTATTGGGCGCTGTGGGTAGTAATTTGGTTTAGTTTCTACAAAGGCATAGCTGTTCATGGTGTAGCGGCTGTGCCTTTGTTGTTTTGAGAGCCTTTAACGTGTTTGAAAGTAATGCTTTATCTAGGTCTGACATGTCTTTTGTATGATTTCAATCTCATTTTTGACAACCAACTAAACTCAAGTAAGCCTAGAGTTTGTGGCGGGCGTATGATTAAAGGTGCGTGATAGTGTTTTTGGGCTTTGGGTGTAAATGGCTAGGCTTTTTTAAGCTTGCTCTTCACTGTCATGAGGCGAGACAAATGTACATTTGATCTCAAGAACAAAGGAGTTACAAATGGCAACTAAGAATTATCGTTTTGCAGAGCGTGCTGACATTCCGCTCATCATCAAATTCATTAAAGATCTAGCTCACTTTGAGCATCTTGAGTCTGAGGTTACTGCCACACCTGAGTTGCTTGAGGACTGGTTATTTGCTCGCAAAACTGCAGAAGTAGTTTTTGCGTTAGATTCATCAGGCAACGAAGTTGGCTTTGCTCTGTTCTATCACAACTTCTCTACTTTCCTTGGCAAGGGTGGTATTCATCTTGAGGATCTGTTCGTAATACCAGAGTACCGTAAGCTTGGTTATGGTAAGTTCTTACTGCATGTATTAGCTAGCATTGCTATTGAGCGTAAGTGCGGCCGTTTAGAACTTGATTGCTTAGATTGGAATACCAATGCCATCGAGTTTTATAAGAAGTACAACCCAACCATTATGGATGATTGGACAACTTATCGTTTCACAGGCGACTCTTTACAAGGCTTAGCTGATCTCGAGGTATAGCCTGTTAACAAGGCTCGTCCTTGAAAGTTTTCTTCTTACTTTCCTCAACTATTCATCACAGACGGGGTAGTGATTTGGTTTTCACTAAAGATCTACCCCGTCTTATTTTTGCCACAGGAAAGACAGCCTTGCTTTGATCGTTGCCATCTTTTGATATTGGTTTTATGGCCAGTCTTAAGATCTTAGGCTAGGTGCGGCGCTGCTTTTGATCTTGGCTAACTCAACTCTTCGGATACGTCCTTTACTTTTGTGTGCTTTGAAGTACATGCCATCGTTGTGGGGATCTATTTTCCTTTGATGGGCTCTGCTAGTGAGCTTTTATATACTTTGGAGTGGAGTTTTATGGTGGGCTTAGGTTTTTGTATGGTGAGCTTCTTTTTTGGGGAGTCTGCACTGTAAATAGGATAGGTCGAATGTGATGGTTTTAAGTCAAAGTCATTTGCCAAATGGCGTGTAAAGTAGGATGATGTACAAGTGCGCCAATATGGTGCGTATATATGGGGCATAGCACCTGACTTGCTTCAAATGAGAGCAAATTGACCTGTAAAGCCTTATCTATACTGTAGTGTGCTTGTAACTGATTAGATCACTCCATACAATGTCAGACACAAATCTGAGCTTGTCTTAGATTATTAATTGGTCACTTGTAACACTTTGGCCTGTGCCATAAATACGGCACGCAAAGAGTATTAAGCGATTAGCACTGACGATTTTTAAGCCTGATGAGGGCTGATTTGTTTTGCTCTGGGGATAGCTCTTGTTAATCTCATATACATCTCTTGATGTAAGGTTCTCAAGCAAAACTTAGATGTCTCATTATCTTTATTAAATGTCGGTTGTTTTGTTTGCCGCCATGTTAAGTGCTTAGCTTAGTATTTTTTAAGGTCACACGTTCATCGCGTTATAGAAATATTGACGGTGGCATAGTGTTTAGACCGAACTGCAAGCGCATGCGCTTGTTATTCAACAACAGAAACAAAGGAAAGGTCTTGTAAGTAGGCATGAGCTTATGAACATAGACCAGCAATTGATATGAATGTAATTCAAGTATTACCGAAGATCGGTAAGCTCTTTGAGCGATTTACCACAGCGTTATCAATCCTCTCAACTGTTGCAGTTCGCTTCTACTATTACTACCCAACCTACACCAACAAGTAAGAAAAAAAAGGTGGTTTCTATGAACCTGATTAACGAACCAATGATCCCACAGCCGCCATTATTCCGCGACGGTATTGTGGACACAAGGATTAACAACGTGTTACCTCTGCTCCCTCCAGTGGCCATTATCGAAAAGTTTCCGACCACTCCAGCTGCCGACAGCTTAGTACTTCAGACCCGTCAAGCCATTCACAACGCAATGCAGGGTCTTGATGACCGTTTAGTAGTTATCACCGGTCCATGCTCTATCCATGACACCAAGGCTGCCATGGAATACGCTCAGCGCTTACTGCCACTGCGTGAAAAGTACAAGGATCAGCTCGAAGTTATCATGCGTGTATACTTTGAGAAGCCACGTACCACTGTAGGTTGGAAGGGCCTTATTAATGACCCTAACATGGATGGTTCATACGACATTAACAACGGCCTGCGTATCGCTCGTAAGCTCTTAGTTGATGTCAACGCTATCGGTATGCCTGCAGCTACTGAGTTCTTGGACATGATCTCTCCACAGTACATCGATGAGCTCATCTCTTGGGCGGCTGTGGGTGCACGTACTACCGAGTCACAAATTCACCGTGAGCTTGCCTCAGGTATGTCTTGCCCAATTGGCTTTAAGAACGCTACTGACGGTTCTGCTAAGATTGCTGTAGATGCAGTGGTTGCTGCTCAGCATGAGCACACCTTCATGACTGTTACTAAGATGGGTCATGTAGCTATTGCTCATACTCGTGGTAACGAGGATTGCCACATCATTTTACGTGGTGGTAAGACTCCTAACTTCCAAGCTGAGGCAGTTGCTGACGCATGCTCTATGCTTGGCAAGGCTAAGCTCCCAGAGCGCGTCATGATTGACTTCTCACACTCTAACAGCTTAAAGCAGTTCAAGAAGCAGTTAGATGTTTGCACCGATGTTTGCAATCAGATCGCTTCAGGTTCACACAGCATTTTCGGCATCATGATCGAAAGTCATTTAGTAGAAGGTCGTCAAGATCTCTGCGATGACAATTCTAAGCTTAATTACGGCCAGTCCATCACCGACGCTTGCGTAGGTTGGGAAGATACCGAGATCATGTTAAAGCAGCTCAACGACGCTGTAATTGCCCGTCGTAACAATAAGGCTTAATCGATATACTCGACGAGTCTTACCTCCTCTAGCACCTCCACTGTCGTATGTTCAATTACAAGGCAGTGGTGGTAGCAAAACTCTCAGTTTGTGCAGTGATTGGTTTACACATCAAAAACGCTGCCAAACTAAACTCCCCCACAACACCAAAACTAAACTATTACATGCATGAGCTAGACATAGCTTGTTAGATATTGCATGTCCTTACTATCTGTACGATACAGGCTCGTGTAGTGCGCTAAGTTGCTCAGTAGCTCAGTTACTCGAGTAGCGAAGCGTAGTAGCTCAGTTATTCATGTAGCAAAGCGCAGTAGCTTAGTTACTCGTGTAGTGCGCTCAGTAACTCAGTTATTAGTGCAGCGTAGCTAAGGTGCTCATTTGCCATAAGATCATGGTCAATGACCATAGTTTGACAGTGTCTAAAGTTCGTGAGGGGTTAGATTAAGATAGTGCTTGATACGAGAGCTTGCTTGTAAGCTTTTTTGCACTAGATGGCGCATTGCAATGTACTTTGCGTTAAAATGCAGACATCCTAATTAGGATGCCTTTACAACCCGTTTTCTTTTAGCTTCGAAGCGCAGTGACCTGCTTTGGTAGCGCTTTAACTCATCACATCGCTTTATCTTGGAGCTAAGCAATGCTTAGACTTCAGTTAAGGTCGAGAGAGGAAAATATGCACGCATTATCACTGGACAAAGACAAGATCAAAATCCTACTTTTAGAGGGTGTCGATCCAAGTGCGGTTGATGTTCTGCATCAGGCAGGCTACACCAACGTTGAGTATGATAAGAAAGCCTATGATGGCCAAGAGTTACTCGACAAGATCGAGAAGGTTCACTTCCTTGGTATTCGTTCTCGTACTCAGCTTACTCGTGAAGTTTTAGAGCACGCAAGCCGTTTAGTAGGCGTTGGTTGTTTCTGTATCGGTACTAATCAAGTTGATCTTGAAGCTGCCGCTCAGATGGGTATCCCAGTTTTCAATGCTCCATACTCCAACACTCGTTCTGTTGCTGAGTTAGTAACTGGTGAATACTTACAGTTACTGCGCGACGTTCCTGCACGTAATGCCCTTTTACACCGTGGTGGTTGGAATAAGGTAGCTCATGGCTGTTATGAGGCTCGTGGTAAGACCTTAGGTATTATTGGCTACGGTCACATTGGCACTCAGGTAGGCATCATTGCTGAGAGCTTAGGTCTCAAGGTTATCTTCTTCGATATTGAGAAAAAGTTAGTTTTAGGCAATGCTCAGCAGGTTAATAGCTTAGATGAGCTCTACGAGAAGGCTGACATTGTTACTCTGCATGTACCAGAGACCGATGACACCAAGAATATGATTGATGCTGCTGCCTTTGCTAAGATGAAGGACGGTGTCTTCTTTGTTAACGCCTCACGTGGTACTGTTGTTGATATTGACGCTTTAGCTGATGCTTTAAGATCCAAGAAGGTTGCTGGTGCTGCTTTAGACGTTCACCCAGTTGAACCTGCATCAAACAACGACGAGTTTGTCTCACCAATGCGTGAGTTTGACAATGTAATCTTAACTCCTCACATTGGTGCTGCTACTGAGGAAGCTCAGCGTAACATCGGTATTGAGGTTGCTCAGAAGCTCGCTTTATACAGCGACAATGGCTCAACCTTAACTGCAGTAAACTTCCCTGAGGTATCCCTGCCAGCTAAGCGCGAGAGCGTCTCACGTTTACTCCACGTTCACAAGAATACCCCAGGTATCATGCAGAAGATCAACGAGGTCTTTGCATCCAAGGATATCAACCTTGCGGCACAGTACTTGCAGACTTCAGGTGATGTGGGCTATGTAGTAATGGATATCAACTCTAACGAACCAGAGGCCATCGTTCCATTACTTAAGCAGATTCCAGGTACTTTAAAGTGCCGTATCCTCTACTAATCTTAGATGATTAGTTTGAGAGAGTGACGGTTTTCAAGCGCCATCAGTTAAAAACAAACCATGTGTATGACTATTCTCATGCACTTGCCTGTATGTGAAGATGTGATGAGCGCTTTTGACACTGTCATGTAGACGAATAGCAGACCCACAAGGTCTGCTTTTTTGTTTTTAAGGCTGAAAGCACGTGATGTATTTGCGTCCTGAAGCCTAGGTGTGACCTAACAGTCAAAGCCTAATGAATGCACTTGAGGCTCAAAAGTAAGATAAGGTGACAGCTCAAGCTTGTTATGTACATCTCAAGCATATTATGTATAAGCTCACATTACCTAGCTTTGATCTTTTGACTACTTTACGAGAGCGAACTAGCAATAATGGAAGATTCTATTCTTCTTAATGGGTGCAAAATTAGGTTAGATGCGTATGACGGTGTAAGATATACGCACATTTGTTTTTAGAGCGGATCAGAAGTTATATGTTGAACCGAGTTACTCGATTGACACTTGCAGCCTTAGGCTGTGCATACTGCAGTCTGATGAGTGCTAATGCACTTGCATCTAGTGATATCGCTGTTTCAACAGCTAACAGCTGGCGCTTTGTCGAAGACCCAGAGTACGCCTACGCAAAGGGCAGCTCCTCTAAGCTTTTATCTTTAAAAGAGGCTGTTCTGCACCACGCTTTGATGATTAAGATCAATAAGAACATGATTGACTCTTATACCTTCAAGGTAGGCTGCATCTTACAAAATCCAACCCCTCTTTTTGAGATTAAGGTTAATAGTCTCGACATCCGTTTATTTGACAGTGTGAACGACTTTGTTTTTGCTCGTTTCATCGTCGACAATAATCAAGAGTACTCACTGCGTGGTGAGCTCTCTGGTAGAAACCGTATTATCTTTGGTCCTATCACCAAGACCCAAGAACGTTCATTAAGCGACCTGTTCTTACAGATGCGTGAGGGCGGTGAGCTTAAGATTGCTATGCTGCAGGGTGATGCCACTAAGGCTCGTATTTATGAAGTCCCATTAGCTGGCTTCATTGATTACTCTGACAAGATTATGAAGAGCTGCACCGACTATAACGTGCTCTATCAAGGTAAGCCTAATTACCTGCCTGATTACATGTCAAAAGAGCCTGAAGGCTATGCAGTTAAGGACTTCTCATTAAAGGAAGAAGAGGAAGAGGTAATCGATCCAAACGCACCACGTCCACAGCCTCCAAAAGAGACTCCAAAGGAGGAGCCAAAGCAAGCTCCTGCTCCTGAGGTCATGCCTTTTGCTCCAGGCGGTGGTCCAGCCTCTATCGGTGCTGATGGCCGTCCAGTAGGCGCAAATGGTTCTGCTGCACAAGGCACTCAAGGTGGTGCTGTAGATAAGTCATTTGGTGCCGCTCAGGGCCCAATGCAGATTGGTCCAGATGGTCGACCTGTTGCTCCTCAGCAAAATGATCAAGCAGCTGAGCAAGCCGCTCCTGCTCCAACTCCTGAAGAAAACCAGGCATTTGACATCTTCTAAGATTATTTAGAACGAAGCAACTAAACTAATATGAGTACCACCATATACTCATACCCTGAACGGCCGCTTATGCGGCCGTTCTTATATACGCAGCCACAAAAGCCAAACCAAGGCCACGCGGATGCCATCCTAAGCAAATCCTTTGCTTAGCAGCTACCGATAAGCCAAACTTTCAGCCACAGGCAAGTACCCAGCTATAAATGCAGCCTCTGGTAAGTACCCAGCGATGAGATAGCACTTGCAGACACTGCTAAGTGCCCAACCGCAAGTAACTTATAGGCACGCTGCGAAACCGTCAGCTAAGTGACGCTCCAAAGCAGTAACGACACAAAAGCAAGTAAGACACAGCCACAAGCAATCACTGAATTAGTAGCAAGTGGTTAAATAGTCTGCAGTGCTAATGATTAAAGCAGGACATGCAATCCAAACCACCAAACCAAAGCATAAACGGCAGTACGTGCTTGCCAGAGCTGTAAGCTAAGGAAACTAGGAGGCATGATGCTGCGCAATGCTTAATCGAGAAAATAGCACTGACATGAGATGGCAGGGAAGATAGCTAATTAGGCTGATGCTACACAACGACCTTAGATAAAACCATTAGAGTTGAGGTTTTATGTAAAAATAGATGTGGTTAATTTTGAGTAGATACAAAAAAAGATGCTTTCGCATCTTTTTATGTATTGGTGCCCAGGGCCGGGGTCGAACCGGCACGGATGTTTAGTCCGAGGGATTTTAAGTCCCTTGTGTCTACCAATTTCACCACCTGGGCGATCAATTTTT
>NZ_AXWV01000058.1 GCF_000482845.1 Anaerobiospirillum succiniciproducens DSM 6400 | reverse complement strand
ATCGCAAATTGATAGTCGGACCCAACGCCTTGAAGGCAAGAGGTATGGCGATCGTTTTATCGGCGTGGACGGGGTTGTGCTACAGGCTGACGAAAATGCTGCTCAGAACATTCTAGACAGATTCTACGATACCGAAATTTCAAGGTACACCAAGAAGCAAGAGGTAAAGAGAATTCTGCTAGAACGTCTCTCCGGTGCTACTGGGCATCAATAGGCTCTAGTTGGGACATAGGTAGTGAGGATACTAACCACCTATGCCGTCAACAGAGTGCGGATAAGTCCAATAAGGATGTTTAACTTTGAACAACTTTTTTGGAACAGCTAGGCATACTTAAGTTCATCTAACCTTAAGAGCACATGAGCTTACATACCTGTAGATTTAGACAATAGATCACCAGATGTAACAAAGACTTGGCTAAAAGGCTAGATCTCGTCTTCACTGCGACGCTTTTGAGATCTAACAGCTGCGGCAAATACTGCGTTAGCTGCGCCTACTGCTGAGCCCTTAGCAGACTTTGGATCTTTGACCGTAGATGTGCCATCGACATTGAGGTTTGACTCAAGCGCATTAGATTTATGCTGCTCGCTTGCATCGAGTAACTTATGCGACTTATCAACCTTAACCTCAACTTGGTTAAAGCCTGATACATCAGTATGCACTACCTGTGAGAAGGTATTGTGCTCAGAAGTACTTGCATTCTCACTAGCTCTTAGAGATTGCTGCTTACGTGCATAAGCTGCAAAGGCCTCTGAGGTGGCACTATTAGCTGCATGGGCTTGCTGTGAACTAATACCTGCAGCTGTCTTTGGTAAAGATTGAGAAGATGCAGCATTACCCATAAATGACATGCCTGAAGATACATCATGGCCATATCCAACATCTTGATTGGCTATGCTTGCAAAAGATGAGCCGTGTCTTAAGGCATTGGACAAATCACTTGCCTCAGATGCAAAATCCTCAGCGTTATCATAAGAGCTAAAGCCACTGCTTGATGCAAATGAATTAACTCCCACATCAATAGAGCCAGTACCAATAGCTGTCTCACTAATACGATTATTACCGTGGGCACTCTCAGTTAAGATTGAACGTGCTGCCTTGGTATCGTTAGAGCCCATTGCACTTGCATTACTTTGATTTTCAGCGGCACTCTTATGTGCCCCTTTCGATGTCGCACGTAACAGTTCAGTTGCAGAGGCAGCAGCCGATGCCGATTGTGTAGAAGTAGCTGCTGCTGATGGCGCAACTGACGATGTAGCCATTGGCGCGGATACAGCTGAGGCTGCTGATGCTTGGGCACTTGATGTAGCTTGGCCACTTAATGTACCAGCACCTAAAGCTGCAGATGCAGCGCCATCATGAGCTAAAGTATTATTGGAGCTAGCTTGACTATGAGTGTGCGTAGTAGCGTTGGTTACTGCAGCAATTTGCTGAGCTGAGTCTTCTTCTGTTGCCTTGTGCAGAGGAATAGAGATCTCAAAGACTGTCGCAAAAGTATTATCCCAAGAATCAAGGCGCAAAATACCCTGATGCACTTTAGTCACTGCAGTGACAACAGCCAGACCTAAACCAGTGCCAGATGGCTTAGAGGTATAGAAAGGCTCGAAGATCTTCTCTTTGAGTTCTTCTGGAATTCTTGGACCGTCATTGGCCACAGCAAAAACAGCGCGATCGCCATCCTTACTTAAATTTAAAATGATGTTATGACCACCAGCCTCAACTGCATTAGCAATCAGATTGCTAATCGCGCCAGTTAAAGCGGTGGCGTTACACATGATCTCCAGACCCTCATCTTCAATCTGAACATCTAAACGCGCCTCACCCTTAGTAAGTACAGCTGTGACATTATTAGCTGCTTGATCAGCCACACTAGTAGCATCAGTAAGCTTAGCAGTTTGCTCATTAGAACGAGCAAACATCAAAATGTCGCTTACTTGAGCTTCTAAAGCCTCAAGACGGCTCATGAGTTTTTCTTGGAAACGCTTACGAGCAGACTCTTGTAGATTGGCATTTCCTAAGTTAGCTGCATACAAAATAGCTGCTGATAGTGGAGTACGAATCTGATGGGCAAGCGATGCTGCCATACGTCCAAGCGATGACAAACGCTCCATATGAGAGAGCTTGTCTTGCAATAGGCGGGTTTCGGTAAGATCGGTAACTTGAATTAAGTGGCCTGAGTGCAGCGGTACAGTTACTACCTGACAACGTCGTCCATCACGAGTGGAGATCTCATGACCATCATCATTACGTGGACGGAATACAGTGGAGATCACCTCAACCCATTTGCGTCCCTCAAGATAGGACTCATTGAGTAAAGACAGTGCTGCAGGATTGGCTTTTCTAATGATTCCACCCTCATCGATGACCATGATTGCTGAAGGAGTCTTTTGCAAAACTTCACTCATCAGCTCAACGTCGCTTTGAGAATTAGGAATCGTACTCATTAACCAACACCACTTAGCAAGGGTAAAAAAATCGAGCAGCCTCATGCTTGCAACATATCGGCCGCAGCTACACAATTATGCCACTACCTAGGCAACATCACCATGTTCTTTGTAGCGTTTAAGCAAAAAAATACCCTATCCCCTCACTCAAAAAGCAGCAAGAACCACTCTTACCATCGATCATTAATACCTAACATAGATAAAAAGTTAAGATCGCGATCTTAAGATCTTTCTTCACGATCGCCAACAAAACCTACCACAACCTCCAACCAAAAGATTGAAGATCAGAATCAGCGATCTTTTCGTAAAGATCACGGCATTGCATTTTAGACAGTTAGACATTGTGATCTGCGATCTTTTTAGTAAAGATCACTGCATTGCCGTTACTAAAATGTGACGATCGCGATCTGCGACCATTTTAGTAAAGATCACGACCTTGCAGTTACTAAAAGGTAGCGTTCGCGATCTACGATCTTTTCAGTAAAGATCACAGCATTGCCGTTACTAAAAAGTAACGATCACGAACTACGATCTTTTTAGTAAAGATCACAACATTGCCGTTACTAAAAGGTGACGATCGCGATCTGAGATCTTTTTTTAGTAAAGATCACGGCATTACCGTTACTCAAAGTTGGAGATCACGATCTGCGATCTTTTTTAGTAAAGATCACGGCATTGTCTTTAGTCACAGTTGACGATCGCGATCTGCGATCTTTTTAGAACACGGGCAATGGGATCAGTGCTTTGTAGATGAAATGGCATGTATGAATGAGGAGGGTAGTGTGGGGTTGATAAGCTTGGGATTAAGATGAGTGTGGTGGAATTAAAAAGGCCCTCGCAGCGTGAGCTTGGAGAGCCTTTTAGATAAGGCGAATTATAAGATCGCCTTACCTTGATTGAGCTTAATGTGTAGCTATTAGCCGATGTAACGACGTGCGTTGCGGAACAGACGCATCCATGGGCTAAAGTCACCCATGTTATCTGGATGGTAAGAGTTAGCAACGGTACGTACTACACGCTCTGGGTGCGGCATCATAATAGTGAAGCGACCGTCAGCGGTAGTTACAGAGGTAATACCGTTTGGTGAGCCGTTAGGATTTAATGGGTAACGCTGTGCGATCTTACCGTAGTGGTCGATGTAACGCAGTGCTACTAAATTAGCATCCTCTAAAGCCTTTACGTGTGACTCATCCTTGAACTCAGCACGACCCTCACCGTGTGAAACCACGATTGGCATGCAAGAGCCTTCCATACCTTGATAGAAGATAGATGGGCTCTTTTGTACCTCAACCTGAACAAAGCGAGCCTCAAAGCGCTCAGACTTGTTGGTTACGAAGCGAGGCCATAAAGAAGCACCTGGAATGATGTCACGTAAGGTAGACATCATCTGACAGCCATTACATACGCCTAAAGCAAAGGTGTTGTTACGATCGAAGAACTGAGCAAACTCAGTCTTTGCACGCTCGTTGAATAAGATGGACTTAGCCCAACCCTCACCTGCGCCTAATACGTCACCGTAAGAGAAGCCACCGCAAGCTGCAAAGCCCATGAAATCAGAAAGCTTAACTGAGCCATCTAAGATCTGGGACATGTGAACGTCAACTGCGTTAAAGCCAGCACGGTAGAAAGCGTGTGCCATTTCAGCTTGGGAGTTAACGCCCTGCTCACGTAAGATAGCAACCTTTGGAGAAGCGCCCTTGTTGATGAATGGAGCTGCAACGTCTTCTTCGTTATCGAAGGTAAGGTTGAAGAATAAGCCTGGATCCTTCTCGTCAGCCTTGTCTTCAAACTCTTCTTTAGCGCAAACTGGGTTATCACGCAGAGACTGCATGTGATAAGTAGTGGTGCCCCAAATGGTACGGTAGTGAGTGCGGGTGTTGTTAATAACATCCTTACCGTCACGAGTGAAGACGATACGGTCGTCGTCACGTAAGGTACCAATAACGAAGCTGATGTTAGCCAGACCGTGACCAGAGAGAATGTTGAGAACCTTCTCCTTGTCCTCACGCTTAACCTGGATAACAGCACCAAGCTCTTCTGAGAACAGAGCGCTTAAGTTATCTTGGTTGAGCTGATCTAAGGTTACGGATACACCAGTGTGACCAGCAAAAGCCATCTCAGCAACAGCAGTGAATAAACCACCGTCTGAAATGTCGTGGTAAGCCAAGATGAGATCAGACTTGTTTAAGAACTGAATTGCATCGAACAGACCCTTTAAGCGAGATGCATTTTCAAGGTCAGCAGGCTTGTTACCAAGCTGTCTGTAAACCTGAGATAAAGCAGATGCACCTAAGCGGCCCTTACGCTCACCTAAATCAATGTAGATTAAATCGGTGTCGCCCTTATCGGTTCTTAACTGTGGAGTTAAGGTCTTGCGTACATCCTCAGCACGTGCAAAGGAGGTAATGATGAGGGACATAGGAGCGATAACATCGCGCTTAACACCGTCCTCTTCCCATGAGGTCTTCATGGACATAGAGTCCTTGCCTACTGGTACGGTAATGCCAAGCTCAGGGCAAATCTCCATACCTAAGGTCTTAACGGCGTCAAACAGACCTGCATCCTCGCCTGGGTGACCATTTGCAGCCATCCAGTTAGCAGATAACTTAACGCGGTTTAACTCACCGATATAAGCAGCAGCTAAGTTGGTTAAAGCCTCACCAACAGCTAAACGAACTGATGCCTTGTGATCAAGCAGAGCAACTGGAGTACGCTCGCCTACAGCACAAGCCTCACCATTGTATGAATCGTATGAAGCAGCGGTAACAGCTACGTCAGCAACAGGAACCTGCCATGGGCCAACCATCTGATCACGAGCAACTAAGCCAGTAACAGAACGGTCACCAATGGTGATAAGGAAGGTCTTCTCAGCAACTGCTGGCAGAGCTAAGACGCGCTCGGCAGCCTCACATGGGCAAATGCCAGTAGCATCGAACTCTGGGCTGTTGTGCTGAGCATGCTCAACCTTCTTAAACATACGAGGTGGCTTACCTAAGAGGATATCTAAAGGTAAGTCGATTGGGCAGTTATCAAAGTGCTCATCGTGAAGTACTACACGGCGCTCTTCGGTAGCCACACCAATAACAGCAAACTGAGCACGCTCGCGCTTACAGAATGCCTCAAATACAGGGAACTTGTCTGGATCTACAGCTAATACGTAACGCTCTTGAGACTCGTTACACCAGATCTGCAGAGGAGACATGCCTGGCTCGTCGTTTGGAATAGCTCTAAGCTCGAAACGACCGCCTACACCACCGTCGGATACTAACTCAGGCATTGCATTAGATAAGCCGCCTGCACCAACGTCGTGGATGAACATAATTGGATTATCAGCACCTAACTGCCAGCATGAATCGATAACCTCTTGGCAGCGACGCTGCATTTCTGGGTTACCACGCTGTACAGATGCAAAGTCGAGCTCCTCTGAGGACTGACCTGAGTTCATAGAGGAAGCTGCACCACCGCCAAGACCGATATCCATTGCAGGGCCGCCTAAAACGATGAGCTTAGCACCTGGGTTGATGTGATCTTTTTGGATGTGCTCACGACGAATGTTACCCCAACCGCCAGCAAGCATAATTGGCTTGTGGTAGCCACGGATTTCAGTGCCGTTGAAGCTTGAAACCTGCTCTTCATAAGTACGGAAGTAGCCAGTTAAGTTTGGTCGACCAAACTCGTTGTTAAATGATGCTGCGCCTAATGGACCTTCGATCATGATGTCCAGAGCAGAGGCAATACGAGATGGCTTGCCAAAATCATGCTCCCAAGGCTGCAGATAGCCAGGGATCTTAAGATTGGATACAGTAAAGCCGCACAGACCAGCCTTTGGCTTAGAACCTACACCAGTTGCACCCTCGTCACGGATTTCACCGCCTGAGCCAGTTGCTGCACCAGGGAATGGAGAGATCGCAGTTGGGTGATTGTGGGTTTCTACCTTCATTAAGATCGGCATGTCTTCTTGATGGAATGCCCACTCTCGGGAACCATTTTCAGCATAGAAACGACCAGCCTTAGAACCTTCCATAACAGCTGCGTTATCGCGGTAAGCTGATAACACGTAGTCTGGAGTAGCCTCAAAGGTGTTGCGCACCATGCCAAATAAAGACTTATCCTGCTCAACGCCGTCGATTTCCCACTTAGCGTTGAAGACCTTGTGACGGCAGTGCTCGGAGTTCATCTGCGCGAACATGTACAGTTCGATATCAGAAGGATCACGGCCTAAGTTCTTAAATGCATCAACAAGGTAGTCGATCTCATCGGCTGACAGAGCTAAACCTAAATCAACGTTAGCCTTTTCAAGTGCAGCCTTGCCACCACTAGTCAGTGCAACAGTCTTAAATGGAGCAGGGCATTGTGCGGAGAACAGAGCCTTAGCATCGTCAAAGGAGTACAGAACAGTCTGTACCATGCGATCGCAGATCATTGAAGAAATGATCTTCTTTTGCTCTTGAGTAAAGGCGTTACCGTCTTTTGCGCAAATGTAGAAAGCCTCACCGCGCTCAATGCGATGAATGCTATTTAAACCACAGTTGTGAGCAATATCGGTGGCCTTAGTAGCCCAAGGAGAGATGGTACCGATACGTGGTACAACTAAGAAAAGCTCACCCTTATCCTCGTGAGCAGTATCAACTGGGCCGTAGGTAAGGATCTTAGCTAAGACATCCTTTTGAGCATCTGTAAGCGGTTCAGCACAGTCAATCAAATGCATGAAAGCAGTAGAAATGCTGGAAACCTCTACACCAGCTTGAGACAGTGAGAGGATCAGCTTATCGAGCTTGTAATCTGATAAAGCTGAAGAGCCGCGTAAAATATCCATTCTTGTAAATTCCCGCAAATAGGCTACACAAACAAAAGCTGCCTCATTTTAACAGAAATTTGAAGATCATCCCCATAAATCCCACATCCGTCACAGATTTGCACCTTAACCAGCCGTTTAAGACCGTCTAAAAGGCAATGTACACCGTGTTTTTGATAAAAATGAGTTCCGCAAACTAAGCCAATCAAACTTACACTTGTTAATTAGTAAGTTTTTGCTCTTGTTTGGTATTTTTAGCGATAATCTTGCTCAAAAGTGCATCAAACGGGCTTAGGCAACCATAAATTTCATGATGCATAACACAAAAGCTACTCAAATCCTAATCTTGCGCTAACAATGGAGGTCTATAATGCACGTGACCCAAATGATTCAATGTCAGCCATGATTTGGCATTCGGGCTCATCAGATATAAGTATTAGAGAACTATAGATATACGTCTATAGCCGTGTTTTCCGTTAAGCACTACAAGTGCAAAAGCACAGACAAGCTTAGTTAAAGGCACACAAAAGCTTAGTTAAGGGCTAATAGACAAGCTTACATAGGTACTTGCTTAAGCTGCATTTAGACAGGTCTTCCTAAAATGCCGCGCTAAAGCTAAGTAGAAAAGCTCAAGAGCTAAACCTTGCTACTTGCGCTAAGTACGTACCTAGCTAAAGATCGTGTTAGACAATCAAGTTCATGTACTACTCTTGATGTAGCCACTCAAGATAGGAAAGTTTTTATTATGAGACGTTCAGCTCACCTCAAAGGCCACCGTTCATCTATTCGCCGTTCACATCGTCGCCGTTTACAGTTTAAGAATATTCGTCGTGTAGCTCATCACCGCCGTTTATCATTCTTCTTACAAGAGAACATTTTATAATTCTTAAGGTTAGATCTCATGATAGGCTCAGCATTAAAGCAACTACGTTTATGAGCCACTTAAGACGCAGCCTAGGCTGCGTTTTTTGTATCCATAGCACGCAAACACAGGCTAGACAAAGTACACTCTGCGATGGCGTTTGCTCACGCAAACTTTTGCCAGTTCAAATGCTCAAGTATGCCTAGCGGCAAAAGACTTCCGCACCATAAGCAGCCACAATCAGTCTATAAACAGCCTATTTATCAGGTTTTATCTGCTTAATGTCTCTTTTATGTACATGGCATGTTGCGTGCAATATATCTATCTTAGGTCAATAAGTCCGATCTAAACTATACATCGCGGCTATGAGTTAAACATGGCTGTTATGCTTGCAAGGATTTGCCAGAGCAAGTGAGAAAAAAGCATCAGTGCTAGCTTACGAAATGCTATATAATGGTAAGTTATAACTACACAGTTTTTTTGCTTTTTGCCTTTGCTTGTGCAGGAGTAGAGAGAGAATGTTTATTACAAAACCTCAGGATATGATGAAGGAGTACCGCAAGGCCTCAGTTAACGCTGAACTTGCTGTTGCTGATCCTTACACTATTACAAAGGCATTATTCAACGGTGTCTTTGAACGCCTGGGCCAAGCTAAGGGTGCGATTGCACGTGGTGATTTAGAAGAGAAGGCAAAGAAGATTGCCTCAGCTACTGCCATTATTCAGCACCTTAAGGACACTCTTGATCCTACCCACGCTCCTGAAATTGCAAGAAATTTAGCTCTTATCTATGACTTCATGTTAGATAAGCTTGCTGATGCTTCTATTCAGGTTAGCGAGGCTCCAATCGATGATGCACTCAAGGCCTTTATGCCAATTAAGGAGGCATGGGACAAGATCCCTCTTGCTTCTATCAAGGAGGCACAGGCTAAGATGCGTAGCGATCAGGATCACTTCCAGCATAACTACGATCCTGCAAATAAGATCATCGACGGCTCAGTCTAATATTTACTCACTAGCACAAAAGGCTAATGCCCTTTTAAGCTAGATAGACTTCATCTAAAGCCGGCATAAGCCGGCTTTTTGTTGTCAGCTTCAAAGCATGTGGCCATTAGCTCCATGCACATTAATATAAGCTCTGCTAGCCATAAGATGGGCTAGCTTTTAACTAGAATATTTGGCATCCACTAAGCGTGGATTAAAGTAGACCTATGCTTATTTGCATATGGTTTATAACGCGCTTGGCTTTCATATCACAAAGGGGACAGTATGAACCAGGAACTGCTTGATCTTGCAAGAGAAATTGATGATAACGAGGATGCTATTGCTGATGCGCTCGAGGCTGAAGACTTTGATACTGCAGCAGCTTTAACTCAGGATAAGGTTGCTCTGTTCCGTCGTTTAAACGATCTTGCTCAGACCATTGAAGATAAGACCGAGCTTAATGAGTACTTAAAGTCTCTGCTTGAAGTTACAGTAGAACAGCGTGATCTTCTTGACGATGAGTTCAAGCGTGTACGTCAAGAGCTCTACAAGTTCCAAAAGGGCAGCAAGGGCAAGAATCAGTACTCCCAAGTTGATGGCTACGGCAAGCCTAAGTCAATTTTCGAATAAGAATTAACAAGCTAAGACTCTAAGGCTCATAAGCTTTGAAAGCTACAAGCTTATTTAAAGCCCCGCTTCTCTTGTCAGCAGCGGGGCTTTGCTTTTTGGGCAATTTAATTACCCTACCATCCATGATCTGTGCGTTGGAGGAATTGTCAGGCTCGCCACTAACTTATTGACGGTGATTTTGGCTTTAAAGATATCAGAGCAGCGAACTTTAGGTTATCCCTAGTTCTAGTTACAAAATTTTTAGTATCTATAAAGTGCTTATATACGCCGTTTTAATATTGGCAATGAGAGCTACCTTGTCATAATTCTCATTATTAGCGTGAATCTTGCATAAATAGGACGCTGACAAGTAATCATATAGCCTCATAAGGCTTAAATTAGAGCGCTAAGCTTACGATTAATGATTGCATCGTTAAAACTAACTCAGGTGCGAGAGCAAAATGCCACTGCAACACAGGACATTTTGCTGTTGCCCCTTTCGATTATGTAGCTTCTAAGATAACTAGTGGCTAAAAGGACATTTTTATGGTTAAGGAAATAGAGCCAACTGCTAGCAACGGCACCACTGAGTACAGTGAGCCACCTAAGGCATGGGAGAACATCGACGATAATGCTGCTCCTTCTGCGATTGACGCACAGCTGAAGACTCGCGAAGAAGTTGCTAATGAGTTCAAGCAGGAGCTTGGCTTTGACCCATCTGATCTTGATGAAATGTCCAAGCACGTAACTCAGATGGACGAGAGCTTCTTAAAAGATCACGTCTATCAGCTCATCGAGCTGCAAAAAGCCATGACCGAAATGCTGATTGCACGTTTTGACAATAACATGCAAGCATTTAAGAAGTTCATGCCGGACATCTATGAGCAGTTTAAGAACTTCCGCCCAAGTGAGCCTTTAGAGTTCATGTGCACCTCTAATGGTGTGCCTAATCTGTACTTCCCTGCACGTGGCGAGTTCTTCTACAAAGTTTATGATCCAGTTGAACTGTGTAACTCTCAGGTAGACCTCGTTTTAGAGCGCTCTCCTTTTAGACAGTTAAACTACGGCTTAGACGCTGAGCAATTAGGCCAGATCCACCACCGTTACTTAAACCACATGGTGGATTTTAATAAGCAGCACATTCCTAACGTTAATAATCCATCAGTTACTGGCTCATGCCCTATCTGTATTATCGTAGGCTGCGGCTTGGGCTATCACTTAGGCCATCTCTATGAGAAGGTTGATATTGGTAACCTCGTACTTATCGAGCCTAATATCGATCTGTTCTTTGCCTCATTACACGCCTTTGACTGGGCAAACCTCTTAAATTACTTAAATGAAAACAACCGTGGTATTTACCTGATGGTTGGTCAGACTAAAGAAGAGGTGTTTGAGGATCTTAACAACTACTATCAGCGCCATGGCCGTATGCTCGCTTGCTATATGTGGTCAATGGTTCACTACCGCTCTAAGGAGATTAACGAGATCTCCGATCGTATCGTTGAAGACTACGAGCGTGCTTATGCAACCTTAGGCTTCTATGACGATCACCTCTTTGCGGTTGCTCATGGCATTAGCCACCTGCACAACCATGTTCACTTCGTTAAGCGCAACGTCGACTTCCCTAAGAAGTGGCAAGAGGACACACCTTTTGTGGTGGTTGCAAATGGTCCATCCTTATCTCATGATCTGCCTTTCTTACGTAAGATTCAGGATAAGGTCGTTATCTTAGCTTGCGGTACTGCTGTTGAGACCTTGTACAACGCAGGTATTCGCCCTACTTTCTATGGTGCAACTGAGCGTTTACGTATTGTATCCGAGCACTTAAGCCTCATCCCAGATCGTGAGTTCTTAAAGGATCTCATCTTAGTTACCGGTGACGTTATTCACCCTGAGGTAGTTAAGTTCTTCGATCACACTGCCGTATTTGGTAAGGGTGATGAGACCTTCTTCTGGCTGGCTGCAGGTAAGATTTACGATCAGTGGCGTGAGGTTATGCCTATCTCCTTAATGAACCCATTAGTGGGTAACTTAGGTGTAGCTGCAGCAACTCAGTTTGGCTTTAAGAACATTTACTTATTTGGTGTTGATAACGGCACTAAGCGTGAAGACTTAAAAACTCACCCTGATGAGAACCTCTTCTACAACCGTGAAAGTAGTGACAGTGATGATCCTGTACCAAGCTACAAGCGTCTTGTTTACTCCCTTGAGGGTAACTTTGGTGGTGTGGTTTACTCTGACTACCTGTACAAGCTCTCAGCTCGTTACATGGAAGTTATCATCCGTAACGCTAAGGCTAATAACAAGCTTAACTACTTCAACTGCTCTGATGGTGCTGCCTTAAAGGAAGTAGAGCCAGTCCACAGCGAAGATCTCTTAGAGAAGTGGCTTGCGCTGCCTGACTTTGACCGTGATGAGTTTGTACGCTTCATGGACGAAGAGAAGACCTTTGCCATTGAGCTTACTGAAGAGCAAGACAAGAGCCTTATTGACAACGATACCTTCGATTACATCTGTCACATCATCATCAAGCTGCTGACTAAAGAAGAGCGTCCTAAGACTCGTATCGATTACGTCTTCATGCTGCAGAGCGTTTCTGAGATGCTCAATAAGATTCACGAGACTCGTGACTACTATATTGCAGACTTCTTTGACGGCTCACTTGCTGGTATGTTTGCGATGGTAATGCGTACTGTTTACCTCGTAAAGAACGAGCAGTTAGCATTAGATCTTGCTGATCAGCAAATTCAGTTCATCGTCTACTTCATCGAAGATGCTATGAAGCTCTATCGCTTCATGCCTGACTACCTTGCTGAAGATCACCAAGTTCACTTAAAGGGCTTAGTTGGCTACAACCACGGTAAGTGCCATGCACATAAGCTTGACCCACGTAAGCCTTATGTAACTCAGGCTGATACTGACAAATACCCAACCCGTAAGTTCGTTAAGCGTTACGAATAAGCACTCAACAACATAAGATCTTACTAGATGACATGCGTGCCTTACGCACGCATGCATGCATGCATACATACACGCACACTTGCTTGCACGTATGTGCTCTTGCTTGCATCCATGCACGCACGCTTGCATAGCAGCTACCAAGCT
Source organism: Anaerobiospirillum succiniciproducens DSM 6400 (assembly GCF_000482845.1). Taxonomy (GTDB): domain Bacteria; phylum Pseudomonadota; class Gammaproteobacteria; order Enterobacterales; family Succinivibrionaceae; genus Anaerobiospirillum; species Anaerobiospirillum succiniciproducens. The sequence goes on along the minus strand of NZ_AXWV01000058.1, from coordinate 15,587 downwards.
CGCCACGCAAAGCGTTACTGACGCATGCAGATCATAGATGCTAAAAGATCGTGCGTATCTTAGTGCTTGCGACAAAAAGGCCTCAGCGCATTAGCGTTTGAGGCCTTTTTTGTGGGTAATTTGCTAGTTTGGACTGAAAAAAAAAGCCTCTGAGATCATGGCGATCACAGAGGCTTTTTTTTTTAATTAAAGCAAGCAGCTAAAAGATATGGATCGTTTAATCTGCTTAAACCTTACTGATCATTCTTTTTGACGGTATAGACACGACGCTTAGTAACTGTAGTGCTAGGAGTAGCCTGATTACCACGGTTGTCGTTATTATCCTGGTAGCGATTGCGATAGCCACCATTGTCATTGCCGTTTGAATTGTAGTTTTTGTTGTAGCCATTCTGCTGATAAGCAGTAGTAGCTCCGTTATAACCTTGATTGTTACGGTAACTGCTATTGGAACCACCGTAGTTATTTTGCTGATAATTACCCTGGGAGTTGTTGTTATAACTGTTGCCGTTGTTCTGGTAACGGTTTTGGTAATTACCACGATCTTGGTAGTTGCTCTGGCCATTGAAAGCACCAAGTCTACCTTGATAACCAGTCTGCTGATAATTGCCCTGATTACCATTGCTGTTATAACGGCGTGGCTGGTAATTTCCCTGAGAGTTGTAATTACCTTGGGAGTTGTAGTTATTACCGTTCTGATAGCGGTTCTGGTAATTGCCGCGATTGCCTTGATTGTTGTAACCGCCATTAGCCTGATTGTTGTAACCACTGTTGCCTTGGTAGTTGCCACGATTTTGGTAACCTTGGTTATTGTTAGGCTGACCGTTATTGAAGCGACGGTTGTTGTTATTTGGTCTACCGTTGTTGTTATTACCAGTACCCTTGAAGAAGCGCTTGTTTTGACCGTTGTTATTGTTCTTAGCGCGGTTTACTGCAGCATCAATCTGCTTACGAATGCGCACGATCTCTTCTTTAGCATTCTCACGGTGTTCTGGTTCGATCTCGCCTGCTGGATTACCGTCTAAGTCGATACGGGTAACACCTTCAGCAACTCTCTCAAGGTATGGTAAAGAGTGACAGTAGTTATGCAGAATCTTATAGCGCTGCTTATCAAAGAACTTGTACTGAGCATCCATACCCTCAAGACGCTTTAAGATATCTTGGGCGATACCGATCTTAAGTGGTACACGTTCATTACGATCAATAAAGATTGCCTTTGGGAAAGCTAAAGCTAAGAAATTTAAGAACTTTATGCGCTCTTCTTTATCGCGCATACGGCGCTCTTCACCAGCCTTACGCTCAGCCTCAACACGGGCACGACGCTCGGCACGCTCTTCTTCGGTTAAGACAGGACGTAAATCGCGCCAAGAGAACTTCTTTTCTGGCTGTGGCTGTTCTTCGCCATCAGCAGCCTCAGCAGCCTTGCTCTCGCCATCAGCAGCCTTGCTCTCGCCATCAGCTGCCTTACTCTCGCCGTCAGCTGCATCAGCAGCATTAGCAGCCTTACCCTCGCCGTCAGCAGCCTTGCTTTCGCTGTCAGCTGCATCAGCATTCTTTTTCTCAGCTGCAGTGGTGTCATTATCCGCTGCACTTTCCTGAGTGTCTGCAGTCTCTTGACTATCTAATGAGACTTCATCATCACAAGCATCGTCAGAGCTCTCAAGCTCTGCCTTTTCCTTGTTTTGAGAAAGGGCATTAGTTAAAGCTGCAACAGCAGTAGGATCTAATTGACCAGACTCTTGAGCCTGCTTAGCTAGCTGCATGAGGAGATCAAGCTGCACTCCTTTTTCAGCAGCCTCGGCTGCTTTATCAGCCTCAATCTGAGCTTTAGTACGACGAGTACGCTTTGGCTTAGCCTCTTGGATCTGAGAGTCTGCTTCGATCTGGGCTTTAGTGCGGCGGGTACGCTTTGGCTTTTCTTCCTCTGAATCTGGACAAGCCTCGAGAGCAGCAGCTTTGGCAGCATTATCTGCTTCGATCTGCGCCTTGGTACGACGAGTGCGCTTTGGCTTTTCAGCCTCAGCACCATTTTCTTTAGCGGCTAGAGCTGCAGCATTTTCTGCCTCAATCTGAGCCTTAGTGCGACGTGTGCGCTTTGGCTTCACAACCTCGCCATCTAATTCTTCTACTTTCGTAACTTCAGAAGGAGATAACTCATGGTTATCAGTTACTTTAGCGTCCATTTTGCGTTTCAATCCTGTGGTACCGAATTAGTCAGTACAAATCAACAAAGGCACACCGCTATACCCAACTACTTTAGAACATCTAAAGTCACCATAAGTAAGCGGTAAAGCAGACATATATCTGCATTAGGCCAAAGCAAAAAAAAATAAACATGCAAACAACTACTCTAAAAACCTATGCAGGTCATTAAGAAGCAAGAGAAGCTCGCTTTAGCCGACGACTAACTTAATTATTCTTGATCTTAACTAAATAATTACAAGGCATAAGCCTTTAAGTGTACCTGTTACATTATGCTAAAACACAACTCAGTAGCTCTAAGTTCAATGCTTGGCACATCATAAGTAGATAACTACTGACTGTAACAGGGTATGAGTAGAGCATGTCTTTTCAAACAAAGCCCTTACCATACTAACACTAAACATAATCTCTAAAATAGTTCTAGAGAATTTAACTTACTCCGTGAGGTTTGCTCAGTTGCATCCTAGTTACTTTAATTATGAAAACTAGAATGAACCCTGATAAGGATATCAAAAACTTAAGCCATCACTAAATAGTGTGCACAAATAAATACCAGTTGTTGCGCTTTGGTAGTATTCATGCCCCACCTTGGTGATCAAGGATGCTATACAATATTACAAAACTGTATTAAGTAATATGAAAATTAGAGCATCATAGCTACAAAAGCCGATGAATATCACAGTTTGCGCAACTTTTGGGTAATAAAAAACAGCAGTGAGAGCAAAGATTCGACACTTGCCATCTTTTGATGCGTAATTGATGCAGCAATGCAAAATGCTAGTGAAACATTTACTGAATAGCCATACCTAATTAATCCCACAAAACAGCCACTTCTGACAAAAAGCGCCCACTTTTACATACTGTACTTTACACAAATAAAGTCCAGCTCCCTAAAGCCGCTTTTCATGACTAGATATATACAACAAAGCCGCCTGGCTCAAAACTAAGAACCAGACGGCTTTGAACTTGAATGGGCTAGCTATTTAGCTACGCTGCACTGAGTGTATACATCTAAGCGTATTACTTTGAGTGCATGCCTATGAGCATTGTGCTTATGGGCTAAGAATTACTTCTTACCGCCTTTCTTGCCAGCGTTCTTTGGCTTGCCTTGACCCTTGCTTGGAGCATTGGATACTGCAGATGCCTTTGGACGCTTTTTGAGCACTAAACCTGCACCAGTACGCTTAGCCTCAGCGATCTCACGATTTTGAGCACGCTCAGCCTTTTGAGCAGCACGAGCATAACGACGCTCAGTCTCTGCCTTTCGCTTATCAGCTCTGATCTTAGACTGAGTTAAGCGCTTTTGTGCTGGCTTCTCGTTTGCGTATGGGTTATCACCCTCTTTAAACTCAAGCAACACTGGGGTACCCATGATCTTGAGTGACTTACGATAGCAGTTGATGAGATAGCGCTTATAGCTATCAGGCATCTTAGATACCTTATTGCCGTGGATGATGATTCGAGGTGGGTTATAGCCACCAGCGTGAGCATACTTAAGCTTAATACGACGGCCACCAGATACAGGAGGCTCATGCTCTTGAGTTGCAGCAGAGAGAATGCGGTTCAGCATTGAAGAGCTGTTACGACGAGTAGCAGACTCATAGGCCTCTAAGATGGACTCAAAGAGATTGCCAACACCGGTACCGTGCAGAGCAGAGATAAAGTGAACGCGGGCAAAGTCAACGAAGCCTAAGCGCTGATCGAGTTCAGCCTTGATCTCGTCTTTGTATTCTTGTGTGAGACCATCCCACTTGTTAACTGCAATAACTAAAGAACGGCCAGAGTCGATAATGAAGCTGAGCAGTGACAGATCTTGATCAGTAATATGCTCACGAGCATCGATAACTAAGATAGCTACGTTACAGTCTTCAATAGCCTTAAGAGTCTTAACGATAGAGAACTTCTCAACGGCTTCATTAACCTTACGACGCTTACGCACACCAGCAGTATCGATAACAATGTACTTCTGATCTTCACGCTCTAAAGGAATGTAGATAGAGTCACGGGTGGTACCTGGCATATCAGCCACAACCACACGCTCTTCACCAAGCATACGGTTAGTCAGAGTTGACTTACCTACGTTTGGCTTGCCTACTAAAGCAAACTTAATTGGCAGGTCAGCAAATGGAGTCTTAGTGCTCTGCTCAGCAGCCTTAAGCTCTTCTTCAGAGTGCTCGCCCTTAGCATGAGCGCGTTGTGCCTCACGGAAAGCGTGCCAGTCAAAGCCACCACCAGTTCTATCTACTGGAACATTCTCTAAGAACTCAAAGCCAGTTTCCCACTCAGAATCATCATCGTCTTCATCTTCAATGATGTCGCTATCAAGAGGGCCTTCTTCACGTAAAACTGGAGCAACTACTTCCTCAAGCAGAATATTAACGCCACGACCGTGCACAACAGCAGTCTGGAATACTTCACCTAAACCTAAGGCATAGAAGTCAGTACCAGCGATATCAGGATCCATACCGTCGATCTTATTTGCAACAACGGCACATGGCTTACCTGACTTACGAATGTAGTCAGCAACTGAATAGTCGCCAGGCATGATGCCAGCACGGGCATCCACCATGAATAACACGAGATCGCACTCATCAATAGCTAAAAGAGCCTGAGAGGTCATGCGATTGGTTAAATCTGATGGCTGCTCTGCATCCTCAGCAATACCACCAGTATCAATAACAATGTACTCACGGCCATCGTACAGAGCGCGGCCATACTTACGATCACGAGTAAGACCTGGAAAATCTGCCACTAAGGCATCACGGGTCTTAGTTAAACGATTGAACAGTGTAGACTTACCCACATTTGGGCAACCTACTAAGGCTACTACCTTCATTTGCAATTCCTTGATCTACGAGCTCATGCACGATCTTTAGCTAACTTAAGCTAAACAAAAGCCATGATCTTCATTAGACCTATCGCGATACAACCTGGTTTTGCAACAGTAAGACCGCGCTACCCGCGCTATCTTCTGCCGTTCAGATCTTAAACCTACGCCATGATTTAGTGTTAAAGAGAAAAAGCTCCCTTCAAAACACGCTCAGCACTTTGACGCATCATATAGCCTGCAGCTACAAAGCTTGCGGCAATTGGGCTGTAGCTAATGCCATGCAGCTACAAAAGCTTGCGGCAATTGGTCTGCAGCTAAATGGGCCTTAAGCTACAAAGCTGTGATCAATGAGCATCGTGCACATAGAGTCTTATGGCAACTCTAGTGCTCATAACGTATGTAAAGACCGGATAACTAGGCCTAACAATAAGCAAACAACATCCTCACGACCGACACTCAAGCTTATCTAGGCACATAAGCATTTTTACCGTCTCCACCAAAGCCCACTGTAAGATCAAAAAATCTCAATATGGCTTTAGTAAAGGCCTAGCTTTTAAACTGCCTAACTGTATTTTTATAGCTTGTGGTATCCCCACTATCCAAAGGCTTAACTGTGATGAGGTCTGTTTTGATGACTTGATTGCAGCTCATGGCAGCTAGCACACTCGTTTGCTGCATGGTCATCTGTTAAAGGAAATGTTTTTGCTCGTGACACATTTGGATCAAGGCCTTAATGTGGCCGTCCAATAAATGGCAACCCCTACCCATAAACTCCAAGTCTAGGCACATTAACCTAGCTTAAGGTTGCCTATGTTGATGATATGAGCCCGTCTTACCAACAATTGCGGTCACACATCACATGGCACTGATGCGCTACAAACGTACCAGCTTTTAGAAACAAAAGACGTGAATAGTATGCAAGGCTTAAGTATCCATGCTCGTCTTATGAATCTAAATTTTTGGACAGAAACTCTGCCTAAAAATCTGTGGTGTATTTTGCCCGCAATTGTCTAGAACTGCAAGCAAAATCACAAAAAACAAAGCCTGCCTAGAAAATCTAGACAGGCCTGTTTTTATGGCTCTAACAGAGCACAAAATTTAGTAAAGCTTAGGCGTTCTTGACCTTAGCTTGAGTACTTTAGTAGATACCAAAGCCTGATGACTTGGTGTTGTCATCTTCTGAGTCGTTAGCAGTTGCCTCAGTAGTTGCCTCAGTATTGTTCTCCTCTACGTACTCAGTATCGGCACTCTCATTTGCAGTATCTTCAGCCTCATCAAGATCGGAGCGGATACCCTGAGCAATACCGAAGCCAGAGAGGCGCTCACGACGCTCTTCTTCATAAGCAGCACGACGCTTCTCGTACTCAGCACGAGCACGCATAGCCTCTTCTGCTGCACGTCTTTGAGCAGCAATCTGAGCCTCTTGCTGAGCTACAGCACGAATAATAGCAGCACGACGTTGCTCTAAAGCCTCCTGGCTTACACCAGATGGAGCGTAAATACCGCCATCGTAAACACCAGGGTGATTGAGGGTCAGACCAGCTGCAGCACTTGCAGCTAACATGTCATTGCTCTGCTCAACAGATACAGCAGCACTTGCACGACCTTGGTCTGTGTAGCTGTAAACGTTTAATGAGCCGTCCTTTGCCATTACATAGAGCTTGCCGTTTTGTACCTTTGGCTGAGCGCTAATACCAGAGCTGTCAGATTGCTCCATGTAATCAATCGAGCCATCTTGCATGTCGAGGAAGTAAATATAACCCTCATAATCGCCAACCACTGCGTAGTTGCCAAAAACGACTGGAGCGGTTACCTGACGATAGCCTAAAGATGTATTAGCCCAACGTTGTGAGCTGTCAGCACGATTGATACAAGAGACGGTACCATCATCGGCAGTTACTAAGATGGAGTGCTCGTCATAACCTAAATCACGGCTAGACTGATAGCCTAAACGCATGATGTAGTTGAAGGTAGACAGATCGTACTGCACCATACCGCCTGAAAAAGAAGTTGCGTACAGAACGTTGCCTAAGATAAGTGGGGATGAGGACACATCGGCAATACGCTCAAGAGCGGTCTTGCCTACAGACTCACCAACATTAACCTGATTTACAGTTGATCCATTAGACTGCAGCAGTACGTTGACCTTGCCAGAGGAAGTACCAACTAATACATACTCATCGCCAACAACTAATGGATTTGACTGGGCTCTTAAGCGCAGCTCCTGTGGAGCATCACCAGTAACCCACAGCTTTGAACCATCTAAGGCATTAAAAGCAGTAAAGTTACCACGAGCATCTAAAACAAACAGCTTATCGCCAGAGGCAGAGAAAGCAGGACGAGCAATTACCTCAGCCTCAATGTACTTCTTCCAAAGAATAGAGCCATCTTTAGCATTAAGTACATAGACATAGCCGTTTTCAGAGCCAACAGCAATCTTGCCACCGCCGAGAGCTACACCACCAGAAACACGAGCAGAACGACGCTCATCGTTCTCATCCTCGTCAGCCAAGTCAACTGACCAAACCTTAGAGCCACGATCTAAAGTCAATGCCATTACATCGCCATCGCGTGATGCTGTGTAGACATTGTTAGCATCGAAAGCTACGGTAAGCTCTGAATAGAAATCACCAGTACCACCAGTTGAGCTAGACCATACCTCATCCAGGCTGAACAGATTTTTGATTTCAGGAGCATCAACAGGATCGTAGCGGTTGTCATTAGTAGAACAACCCACGATAACTGGTAAAGCTAGCATTAAGGCAAAGGCTGGTTTTAACTTTAACATGGTATTAACTTCCGAAAATTCAGGCTTGCATGAGGTATTGTAGCTGTATTGGCCCTATCTTTTAAGCCTTTTTAGACTAAGACAACTACATTGCCAGTACCTAAGCTAAGAAAATGAAAGAAGCACTATTGTAGCCTAGTTAATATCAACAATAGTGTCACGCTCATAATTGAAAACCATAGGCATCATGAGATCTCATCATGTCTCATCAAGCTACTCTATTGAGCGCTTTGGCCTATGGCTTTAGCTATTACTGAGCTGAAACTGCTGACATTTCCTTAGCCTGCTCTGCGACGATCTTGTAGGCAGGAGTATCACCCTCAACAATTACATTATCGAACTTGAGCTGTAACATTGGGCTAATCTGAATCTTGTCAGCCTTGTTAGTGTTGATGGCATCAAGATATGCAGTACGTGCATTAGCACGATCGTTTAATGACATGTAGATGTCACCACGAGTTTCTGCAACCTCAGCCTTGTAGGCAGTTGACTTGATGCTATCAAGAGTCTTTAAAGCCTCATCAGTCTTGCCATCTTGTGTTAAGAGGCGTGCCTTGATGATGGAGGCCTGAGGAGCGATAAGATCACCACCATTAGCTGCAGCAAATGAAGCAAACTTTTCGGCTTCTACGTAGTTCTTAGCGCTGATCTGAGCATTTGCCATATCTAAAGCTAAGATGGCACCAAAAGCGTCTTTGTGCTGATCTAAAAATGCCTGAGCATTGCTCATTGCATTTACGCCCTGAGTGGAGATCTGCTTTTGCAGCTGATAAACCTCATATGCAGTCTTCTGATCTTCAGAAAGCTGATAAGCCTGGTACTGACGTACGCCCACGAGACCAGCAAGAGCAATAGTGACGCCTAAGGCAATTGACTTCCAGTGCTCATGCCACCACTTTCGGACGGCCTCTTCTCTTTCATGCTCATCAGTTAAGATATCCATCTTGACCTCATTTAGTTGCGGCTAAGCTTATACACAAGCTCTGCCGTAAGTTGGGCTTACGCAACACTAGCCTAAGCCATAATCAAATTATTCATTTAAGTAAGCATTAAATCCTACAGCTGCCTTGTGGCTGCTATGCAATGCTTACTTGTTTAAGACAGCCTGAATAGCTGCAGCTGCATCAGTGCGAGATACAGTCTGCTGATCTTGAGCTGCCATGTCCTTAATTGACAGGGTGTTGTTCTTAAGCTCATCATCACCAAAGATCACAGCGACCTTAGCTTGAACCTTGTCAGCACGCTTTAACAGCTTCTTGAAGTTACCGCCGCCGCAGTGGTTCATAATCTTTACACCAGGTAAAGCTGCACGTAAGTCACGGCATAAAAGTAATTGCTCAGCTTCAGCCTCTTCACCCATACCGCAAACATATACATCTACCTGTGGCTTAGGTGCTACTTTTTCTAAAGTAGTAAGGAGAAGCACTAAACGCTCTAAACCTAAACCAAAACCAACAGCCTTAGTTGCCTTGCCACCTAACTGCTCGACTAAGCCGTCATAACGACCACCGCCGCAAACAGTACCCTGAGCACCTAAAGCAGTAGTAGTCCACTCAAATACGGTCAGATTGTAGTAATCAAGACCACGTACTAAGCGTGGGTTAATCTTAAAGCTAATGCCTAAAGAGGTCAGGTGCTTTTGTAAGGTTTCAAAGTGGTTACGGCTTTCTTCGCCTAAGAAATCGTATAAGGATGGAGCGCCTTTTAAGATCTCTTGAACCTTTTCATCCTTGCTGTCTAACACACGCAGTGGGTTGGTGTGAGTACGACGCTTAGAATCCTCATCCAGATCCTCAAAGTGAGCCTCTAAGTATTTAACTAAGTTCTCTTTGTAAGCAGCGCGTTCTTCGGCATTACCCAAGGTATTGAGCTCTAAACATAAGTGCTCGCTAATACCTAACTTTTGCCAAATCTCATTGCTAAGGGCAATGATCTCAGCATCGATGTCTGGACCATTTAAACCAAACACTTCAACGCCAAGTTGATGGAACTGACGGTAACGACCCTTTTGTGGACGCTCATGGCGGAACATTGGGCCCATGTACCACAGTCTTTGCTCCTGATTGTAGATTAAGGAGTGTTCTAAGGCAGCACGCACACAACCTGCTGTACCCTCAGGACGCAGTGATAAGCTATCACCTGAACGATCCTCGAAAGTGTACATTTCCTTTTCTACAACATCGGTCACTTCACCGATAGCACGGCAGAAAAGATTGGTCTGCTCAACGATAGGCATACGTACTTCGCTATAGCCAAAAGAGGCTGTAGTGTCACGTAAGACCTTCTCAACCTGCTGCCAGACGGAAGTATCCTCAGGAAGCAGATCGTTCATACCGCGAATTGCCTGAATAGACTGGGCCATTACTCTCGATCCTTTAACTTGATTCTTCTAAAACCGACAGAACCTTTAGCAAATATCTCGCTTTTGACTAAACAAGGCATTTGCTAACAAGTCCTGCTCATTGCACAGTAAACAGCTATTGTACGCGATTGTGCTTAGCTATAACTTAGTCTTAGCCGAAAAAATGCAACTGTTAAGATTATGAAAAGACACGCCCCGTTGCAAGCACTATTTCACACAATCGGCAAAGATAAGCTCAATTTGTCCTCAATCCACATAAGTTAAGGCATCAGCTAGCCTCAAAACACAGACTAACTACCACCTCATATTTGTTTACATACCATCAAAAAGCAAAACGGCACACCTTCAAGCTAAGAAGATATGCCGTTTTCAATTGTTTGCATTGCGCCACCATCAAGCAAACCTTGGGAGCTTGCTGCTCGCTAGATTTTTGGCAGCCTCAAGCTCTTTATCACGTGGTACGTGTAAACAAGCTTGCTAGCTTATTTGGCAGCCTCAAGCGCTATATCACGTGGTGCATGTAAACAAGCTCGCTAGATTATTTTGCAGCTGCTACGCCATCAACCGATTGCGCGTAAACAAGCTTGCTAAAATATTTGTGGGCGCAACTATCTAAATTATTTAGTGGCAGCGATGGCGCGGACACAACTATCTAAATTATTTGGTAGCAGCGATGGCGCGGACGCGGCTTTCTAAACGATCGATGATCTCTTCGTTCTTGATGCGACCCATCATTTCGCCGTTTTCGTAGATCATGGACATGCCATTCTTACCGCCACAGATAGCAACATCAGCACGTAATGCCTCACCTGGGCCGTTAACGATACAACCCATCACAGCAACCTTAACAGGCTGACGAATGTCTGAGAGCTTCTCTTCTAAGGACTTAACAGTACCAACTACATCTAAACCACGACGTGAACAAGTTGGACAAGCAACCACGTTGATACCACGGGTTCTTAAATGCATGCTCTTTAAGATAGCCCAACCTACCTTAACCTCTTCAATTGGGTCGGCAGCTAAAGAAACACGCAGAGTATCACCAATACCCTTAGATAATAGTAAGCCTAAACCGATAGATGAAAGTACGGTACCGCCAGTTAAACCACCAGCCTCAGTAATACCTAAGTGCAGAGGAGCATCACACTCAGAAGCCAGCTTTTCATAAGCAGCGACGCATAAGTTAAGCTCGGATGCCTTTACAGAGAAGGCGTAATCTCTAAAGTTGTGGCTCTCCAGAATATCAGCTGAACGAAGTGCAGCCTCAACCATTGCATCAGGGGTTGGAGAACCATACTTATCGAGCAGATCCTTATCTAAGGAGCCAGCATTTACACCCACACGAATTGGCAGACCGTGGTCTTTAGCTGCCTGACACACTGCCTCAACTTTTTCACGTGAACCGATATTACCTGGATTGATACGTAAAGCTGCAGCACCATTCTCGGCACAAGCAATAGCAATACGATAGTCAAAGTGAATATCTGCAACGACAGGAACCTTAGATTGCGCACAAATGCTCTTAAATGCCTCGGCAGCTGGTAGTGTAGGAACAGATACACGTACGATATCTGCACCAACATCTGCAAGATCATTAACCTGCTTTACAGTAGCCTCAACATCTAAGGTCTCAGTGCAAGTCATACTCTGAACTGAAATTGGAGCATCACCGCCAACAAGTACTGAACCAACCTTGATCTGACGTGACTTACGACGCTTGATCTCAGGAGCCTGCCATTCCATTGATATTCCTCTCAATAAGGTAGTTCAAATGCACCAAGCAAAGCACCATATACAGCTTTAGTCTTGGTCTAGCCTACCTATCCTACCAGCTTTAATGTAAAGACATTGCCTCTTTACTTTATCTGGAGTACAGCAAAATAAAACTATGTGCCCGCACCATTGCACAAATACAGCAAAGCAATGGCCAAGCTTAATCGTCATAATGTACTACACAAAATTAATCTATGCAGCAAAGTTGCGCTAAAAGCTCAATCATACCGACAAATCTAGGTTTTATGCAGCAAAAAGGGGTAACAACAAAGCCCTAGGCTCTGCAGTTACCCCTTTAAAAAGCTCATAGCATCATCAAGTAGCAAAGCCTAAGAATTAGCCCTGTTTTGAATGATGCTTGTCATCACAAGCCATATATAAATGCCATTATTTCTTTTAGCGCATTGGCAGGTCGAACTTAACTTGCTTACCTGCTGGCATAGAGATATGACCGCCCATGTATGAAATCTTCACTGCGTCAGTTGAAGAGATCTGTACATTAATTGGCGGAATACCAGTTACCTTCACGCTATCGCCATTGTCGTATGTACCAGAGGCTAACACCTTACCGCTGCTATCAACAACCTTTAAGGCAACTCTCTTGATTACGCTAATCTCAGCACGATTTAAAGATGCTAGACCATCACGGTTTACCACACGAACAGAACTTGAGATGTTCTTGAGGTTACCACTTAGCTCCACATCCTTAGCAGCTTCCTTTGCTTTTGCCTCAGCCTCTGCTTTTGCCTTAGCTTCTGCCTCAGCTTTGGCTTTAGCTTGAGCAAGCTTTTCATCCCTTTGCTCGGTAGCAACAGTCATATTAGTATGTGCTGGCGCAGTGATATTGGCATTGCCTATGTTGGCATTGCTCATATTGACATTGCCGTTGTTGGCATTGTTAGCAACAGTGATATTGGCATTGCCAATGTTGGCATTACTAGCAACACTTATGTTGGCATTTGGTGGAAGGTCAAGCGGAGACTTCTCCTTTGCTGCCTGAGCAGGCTTCAAATCGATAGAGCCATCAGCACTTTGCTGCATAGCCATTTGCTGAGCAGTAGCACGAGCAGTATTTTCATCAACTACACGTACCTCAGGACCGTTTTGGTTATTAGGATCCTGAATCACAACTTGGCCTTGGCCGTTCTGTGGTGCGTTCGAGGCATAAATCTCTACAGCACTTTGAGTGGTATCAATCTGTGCGTTCTGTGCTATTTGGACTTTCTGCTCTTCTTTTTTGCTCGCCTCTTGAGCAGAGAAGACAAAATAGCCTGCAGTAGCCACTAAGACTACTAACACCACCATCAGCCAACTACGCGCAAGCTGAATATCAAACTTCTTTTTTGGCTTTTCATCAGAGATAACAGTAATGCTCTGAGCAAGCTGCTTACGATAACGCGCAATTAAATCATCTTGATCCAGACCAAAGAGCTTACCGTAACGACCAATAAAGCTCTCAGCAAAATCTTTAACGGTATGGAAACACATACGATCGTTTTCGATATCAGCAACAGTAGCTGGACGAGCACGAATCTCGTTGGCAACTTCGTTGATTGACATCTTGCGCTTAATACGATGAGAACGTAACAGCTGTCCTGCAGTAAGCTCTTCATAAGGCTTCTTTTCGTTCTCTTCGTCAGACTCGTAAGTGTAAGGGTTAACCTTTGGAGGCTCGAGCGCCTCAGGTTTGACTTTGAGGTTCTCGTCTTTCTCATTTTCCTCTAAACCGGAGGTATCGATTCCTTGAGGAAAGAAAGACTTAGAGCGCAAAGACTCTGATTTAACTTCACCACCTTTAGCGCTGGACTTCTTCTTCTCAACGAGCTCTGGATTGTTGGCAACTTGAACACGTGACTTTTCGATAGCGTCCTCAAGGGTCATGCCGCCAGATTTTGACTTGTTTTTGTTGGACTTTGCTGCCATTTTTTAGCCTCATGTACGCGTGCTTTGACACGCTGCAGCAGAATTTTGCTAAGACTGACACAGTTGTTTGATAAACCCATTACCTAGCAAATTTGAGGTAATGGTGTATTTATCTTATTCCTTACCTGTGCTGACCTTAGCCTCAATCTTGGTGTCTTTGAGCTTCTCAAGCTGCTCATTTAAACCGCGCAGACGACGCTGCTGAACTTGACCAGCAAGCTGACCACAAGCGGCGGCGATATCATCACCACGAGTGGTACGGGTAATCACAGTCATACCGTACTGTTCAGTGAGCACCTTAAAGAAGCGATCGATACGGCTGTTACTTGGGCGCTTATATTCAGAATCCTCATGAGGATTGAATGGAATTAAATTGATCTTACAAGGAATGTCCTTTAAGAGCGCAGCAAGTTCATGGGCCTGATCGGTTGAATCGTTTACATGATCGAGCAGTACATATTCAATAGTGACTCGACCACAGTTGGCATTGGAATTATCAATGTAATTACGTACTGCAGCTAACAGATCCTTAAGTGGGAACTTCTGATTAACTGGTACGAGCACGTCACGTAACTCATCGTTCGGAGCGTGTAAGGATAATGCTAAAGCCACGTCTACCTTGCCTGCGATCTTATTGAGGGCAGGAACAATACCACTTGTAGAGATAGTAACGCGGCGCTTAGATAAAGCAAAAGCATTATCAGAAAGCAAAATCTTGGTTACAGATAAAACGTTTTGTACGTTTAATAAAGGCTCACCCATGCCCATCATTACGATGTTGGAGATTGGCTTGTACTCACCATTCTCGCTAAAACCAACACGGGTAGCAGCACGCCATACCTGGCCAATGATTTCACTTACAGTAAGGTTGCGGCTATAGCCTGACTTACCGGTACGGCAGAATGAGCACTTAACCGGGCAGCCTACCTGAGTAGAAATACATAAGGTGTTACGATCAGGCTCTGGAATTAATACAGTCTCAACTAATGAGCCATCGCCTACATCTAAAGCCCACTTAATGGTGCCGTCTGCAGATTTTTGTTCACTTACGATCTCAGGAGCCTGAATAGTAGCTACCTTCTTTAACATGGCACGAGTGTCTTTTTTGATGTTGGACATCTCATCAAAGTCAACTACGCCCCATTGGTAGATCCACTTTAAGATCTGAGTTGCTCTGAATGGCTTTTCACCATGAGCCACACAAAACTCTTTTAAGCCATCTGGATCAAGGTTCATTAAGTTGACAAGATTCTCTGACATAACACCTCTCTGGAAAAACGCAGCTACCTTGGGGTAAGACGTTTTTCAGCGCATCTGCGCTGCAACCACATTAAAACAGAATCCTAAAGAATTTAGGAGTAAGGCCTTAACTAGACCACTACCATGCTAAGAGCAGCCGTGATCTACTAACGCTACTTATAATTGACTCAAAAAAAGACAGTTATAGTGCTTGTAAGTTTTGGCACAAACACTAAATTATACAAAAATTTTGCGACATACAACGCAAAAAAACCGCAACAATGACAGCTATTCAGCCAAAATTTACCAATAACTGCCCAAGAGGCCCCAGGCATTAAATTACACCTAATTTCCTAAGCACAACTAAGCTAGACCTTCCTTTAGAAAGTCATATTTTGCTATGGGATTATGCAATCTTTAGAAAGTCATATTTTGCTGTGGGCTTATGCAATCTTTAGAAAGTCATATTTTGC
>NZ_AXWV01000057.1 GCF_000482845.1 Anaerobiospirillum succiniciproducens DSM 6400 | reverse complement strand
GAATTTGATGAACCGATTTACGGAGTAGAGAGAACATTCAAAGGATCTGAGGCTGAGTACTTATATGTCAATCCTGAAACCAAGGAGCGAAGCATGATTCCACTAAGTCATGCACATTACTATATTCTCAAGTGTGTAGGCCTCAGGGTTTTACCAGCAAGGGTATCTAAAACATCACTATGTGGATGTTTAAGAACAAAGTTTAGGGCTCCACCAGGTGGATCACTTTACCTCTAATCATTGTTACTAACTTTTTTCAAAAGAAATACGAGGCGTAATCCGCATATATATCGGGTTAGCCTCGATTTTTTTTAAAGAGTTTTGATAAACTCAGGTGTTATGGATGGCTGTGTTTGAGTTAGAAGTAGAAGTGCTTGAAAACGCCTACTTGCAGGCGGTCACACAGGGCAGTTAAGAACTCAGCTGAGTTTGATGGGAGACGCAGACCAGTTTCATTCATGAGGCAAGAGGTCTCGCCCTTAGCATCCTTAAGCTCGGATTGATGAGTTAAGAAGGCTGAAACGTACTTAAAGGCTGCATAGAGGTTTTGAGCAAACTCGCTGTCCTTAAGTTTTGGATCCATGATGCTCTCAGACTCATCCCAATCTACCTCAGGAAGATTGTCGTCACGTTCAAGAATAGTAAGTGGCTCATCCTCTTCATTAGAGATCATGAAATAGCCCATCTCACGGACTAAATCACAAATAGCCTTGTCCTCATCTAAGGTGAAGGTGACGCTATTGTTAAGCCATGATCCGTCATAGCAAAATGAGATTGCAATTTCGTCTAAGAAGACATTTTTGTCGGTGGTGTTGGTGCTAACTAAGCTTGGAGCAAAGCTATCGTCATTTGGCTTATTGTAAGAAAGACGACCAATCATCAAACCGCTTAAACGACCGCACTCAGGGCATTCGCTCAGATCAAAGACTAAGTTCCAAGCTGGCATCTTGTAAAAGAGATCACAGGTGTTTAATAACACAGGATCGCCGTGATCTTTAGCTTTTACATGGATGATCTCGCGGTTTAATGCGAGGGACTGATAGAGCATTGGAGTGGTCAGAGCGCCAGTAAGATCATCGTGATCGGCGCTTTGTACATTAAAGAATGACTCTGACATGCCCTTGCCATCCATGTTCAAGAGAGCCTTAGCCACTTTGTACATGTCAGCATAGACACTGTGAGTAGTGCTTAAGGTTGAGGTGCCCTTGTAATTGCTTAAGATGGCATTGATGATCTTGTTAGCCTCTAAAGCTGCACCAGAGAGCTCGGCACTATCTTTATTTACACCACCTTTAGCGCTAGCAGAGCCCTCTTTATCTGCATGGCTCTTGCCTTTACCACCTTTGCTGCCACCTTTGTTAGCTTGCTGAGCTTTGTTTTGCATATGTTCAACGTGCAGACGGAACAGGTTGTGGAAATCTGAAGTAGCCTCATCATCCATTGCAAGGTCTTCAAAATAGTCTGCTGCAGCGCAGATAAGGTTAGTTAAAAAGGCCTGCTCGTTCTCAGTCATAAAATTTCACGCGCACTCATTAATACAAGCAGGCAGTGGTGGCATATGTGATCACCACAGTGCAAGCTGCATTAAATGACGCGTCCTCCAAAATATATGTTAACGATGGACAAGATGAGACTACATTGCCTCTAAAGTTCGTCTTATGTGAGGCAAGGTAGTGATTTGATTACCAGCATCTTTAAGCTGGTATTGCTTTGATTACCAGCAACTGTAAGCAGGTAGTGCTTTGATTACCAGCAACTGTAAGCAGGTAGTGCTTTGATTGCCAGTAAGTTTAAGCTTTGAGTGCTTTAGTCAAGGTACAGATGGGTAACAGCTGATGGGGTGCCGATAAGCTCGAATGGATCGTTTGGATCAATGCGGGTATTGGCACTTGGGTTGGCTGCAAAAGAGGTCTTATTACCCTGAGCATCCTTAAGCTCATCACTGTGCTTTAAGACATAGGATAAGTAAGAAACAATGAGCTTCACAAACTCATGGTTTTCAGCAGCCTGAGCCTTAACTTCCTCAACATTTTCACCCTCAATCCAGGTGCTATCAAAGAGGTTGTCGTTAAAGAAAGCAAAGGTAGCATCGATAGACTGACCAACAGTAGTGGTCTCATCAATGGCAATGGTAGGACCAAGATCAAACTTGCCATCTTTAAAGAAGATTAAGGTAGACAGATAGTTCATCACTGAGGCTGGTTCACCGGCTACTTTAACGCTTGCCTTTAACTCCTCAGGCATATCATCAGGTGCATTTGGGATTTGACCAATGAAGGAGCGAGCAAAGCTAATACCGGCTACTTCTTTGCCTAAGTACTTGATGTCGTGATCCATTACATTGATCAACACGGACCACTGAGGTAGTTTGATAAGCTCAGCGGTGTTTAGCTTTAAGTCTTCGCCATTAGCTACTTGAGGAGCCATGTGAACAATAGTTCTGAGCTTTTCGGCTGGAAGCAAGTGGTTGGCAATTAAAGGTAAGTAGAGATCACCCTCAACACTGTTGCTCTGCTCATCAGCATTCTTATCGCCAAATACATCTGGCTTAATCTCAAGAAAACCAAAGATAGCTAGTAGCATGTCAATTGATACATAGGCAGTATCAGTAGGCCATGGTGCACCATCAGCAAAGTTATTCTTAATGCTGCTGCAGCGGCCCACGTTTACGGCCTTGCTAAGCGGAGCTGCATCAGCAATCACGCCATCGATGAGCTCATGAATAGACTTGTCAAAGTCAGCTGCATCAGTAAAACAAATAGTTTTCACTTGTTCCAAGATAAATTCCCTCCAAAATAATGAGTCATCTTACCACAAGCCCATTAAGACAATATGAGACAAACTATCCTAGCTCGCCTCATAAACAATACATGCTGATCCAGCCAAAAATGCTTTGTGCATCCTACAAATAAGGCTTTGCTGAACCAGCAAATTATGCTTTGCGCATCCAGCACCATTTGACCAATGGCGATCTTAAAATCTATTCGATCTTAAGAATGGTCTTGCCCTCTAGATTTGGGGTTAACAAGATCGGACTATCTTTAGATAAAGGAACACTCCCAACAGGGTTAGGTTTAAGCGTTGCGCTCTTACCATTAGTCTTTTTGAGCTTATCAAGATTGTTAAGAACAAAGATCAAGTAAGTCAGCATGAGGATTGCTAGATTTTTGAATACTTCGATTGCTTCATCATAAGCGTCATTGAGCCCCAAATGTCTAGCTGTGCGATTAGCTCTTTCTACGTGAAGTGTAATGGCCTCTTCAAGGGATTGACCAATGGTTAAGCTATCATCAATTCTAAGCTTAAGTAGAGGAACGCATCTGTTTTCATTAGTAAATGCAGCTAGAGATAAGAACCTAAATGGTTTTGCATCTGTGTCGGCTTTGAGCTTAGTGATGTCATCTGAGCTTCTGTAGCCACTACAGAAGCTAAAGGCACCAAATGTATCGCCGAAGAACACGTGAGCATAGTTGAATATGTTGACAACAATATCCCACTGAGGGAGCTTTCCAAGCACCGTAGAACTCAAGGTTAAAACATTACGATCAAGCTCAAGTTTTGGAGTGCGGATCATGGTGGAGAGCTTCTCAAAATTGAGTAAGTGGTGCATTTTACGCAGATCATCCAGTCCATTACGTATGATCTTCAACTTAATCTCATTGTGAATAAGTTCAGCTAGCTCTGGGATATGTTTAGTAAAAGCGTAGTAGATCAACTCATCTGGAACATACACCTCATCATATGGCCACTTAGGCAGGTTTTCGTCTAGTCCCTGCATTGATATGCTTCTTAAGCAATTGATCTCTCTAGATAACTCTTTGGCTGCGCGAGAGTAGTTTTTGAGCACATCAATGTGTAACTTTGCATAATCAGTTGCAGTACGAACTTTTTTTGCTGCGATTGAACCTTTCATGAAAAATCCTTTATATGGTGCTAGACACGATATGGATGCCTAGCACGATATACAAAAAGCTCTCTTATGGCTTTATGTTAGTCAAGGTAGAGGTTGCTTGCTCTCTTGTGATTGCTATAAATACGGCTTTTGAAAGTCTCCATATACAGGTCTTTAGGTGGATTAGGCCTAAATGAAGCACGCTTGCCGGATGCAGTGTGTAGTTTGTCTAAATTGTCGAGAAGATAGAGCAAGTAGCAGAGCATTTCAGATGCAAAAGTGATGTCGTGGTTGGAAAATTCTAAGATTTGCCTATCAGAGTAGCGCTCATGTGGAGGACGGTTCTTTCTATAGGATATGAGGCGATTTCTTGCAGCATCTAAACAGTCTAAAATGGTCTTACTATCATCAAGTGGAATGTCGCAAATATGGAAGTACCGACGATCCGAGACGTATGCCATCAGATTCAAAAATCTATATGGCTTGGTCTTCTGACCTTTACGTTTTGCAGATTGATTATCTGATGCCTGATAGCCACTGCAAAAGCTAATAGCACAAATATCTTCGTCGTTGTAGGTAAGTTCATTACCCATTACATTCATAACCACGGACCATTGAGGCAGCTTACAAAGCTTTTTAGCGCTTTGCCTAAATGATAAAAAATCTAAAGGCACATATGGCATATTCACCACAGTACGTAACTTCTGAAGACACAAAAAGTGAGTAGCTAAACGAATGTACTTCTGATGATAGTCAAAGATGCCAGCATCTTCTTCATCCATAAGATTCTCTGCAAATACTCCATTTGTTGCTGTAGCAAGAGAAGCCATCATGACATCTACAGAGGCGTAGACGGCATCATAATCCCATTGCATGTCCTTGAATTCTTTTGCTTTAGATTTTGGAAAACTACAAACGAATTGATTGATAAGCTCGCTTAGTCCGTCTATTTGAGATAAATCAAAATCGTTATATGCAATAAGCTGCTTATTGAATTCTTCTCGTGTGCTGAAATATTGTTCTTGGTTTAGAAACATATGCATATTCCTAGTTTAGTTAAGATGGAGACTCATTTTCAAAGAAACCATCATGGTTAATTTCTGTGTCAGTGTATAACAATCTCAAATCAGAACGTCAGATAGTTTTTGCAATGACTTAATTTGCACCATAGAAGTGGCGTGAGTAGATGATATCGATAACTGCTCCACTTAAAAGCTCATAAAGCTGCTTAGGTGCTTGCTTAGGACTTGAGGCAATGAGCTCACGCAATTGCGTGGATGAGACATCAAAATCTTGGTTCTGAGCAAAATGAAATTGATGGCCACATGCACAGTATGGTTCATTCTTACAGATATTTAAGTCATCACATGCAGATGGAGCATCATCGCCCATGTTTAAGTGGGCTCGATCAGATGGCGCATCATCTTTGAGATTTAGTGTCTTACATGCAGATGGATCATGCTCGCTGAGATTTAGTGCCTTACAGGCAGATGCGCTAAGGTGGCGGCAAATGCACTCTTTGGTGTCTGCAATAAGATCATTTAGATCATAGCCAGGGCGATTTAAGATAATGATGTCGCACAGTTCTATGATCTCTAAGCCGCGTTTCCAAGTATGCAATGCCAACAGTGAGTCCATGCCCATAATGAACGCAAAGCGATCGTTTGGATGTTCTTTACGTAGCTCAGTTAAGGTCTCGTAAGTATAGTGGGCAATGGAGGAGTCTTGCTCGGCAGTGCTGATCTCAAGAGGCAGATCGTGGCACTCAGCTAAGGCTGCTTTGAGCATATCCATACGCGCATCATACGGCAGCTTGACCGTATTTTTGTGCGGTGGTGAGGCATTTGGCATAAACATAAGCTTATCGAAGTTAAAGTTCTTGATAAGCTCAATGGCAGTCTTGATATGTCCATTATGAATGGGGTTAAACGAACCGCCATATAGCGCTATATATGCCATGACATGTCCTCAAATAAAGCTTTGCTTTTAGGCATTTCGGCCTAGGCAAAGATACTGTCTGAAAGCTGAGTACCTTTTCTGCTTGGGCAAAGATACCGTATGAATGGTTAGTGCCTTTTGTGACTAGGCAAAGAGGCCGTCAGAGAGATTGGTAACGGAGCGGCGATTAGCTAGACACATGCGCTGCAGGGCGCGATAGGCACCGTCAACATCAAAGTGGGAGAAAGCTTCACTTGCCTCTGTAAGACATAGGTTTAAAAAGTCGAGCATCTCATCAGGCATGCTTCGAATGGCTTTAAGATGAGCCTCTTGCGATGGAATGACCCTGATATTGTTGGCCATGAAGAATGCCATACGCTTATTGTAGTCAGCTTGATGAATGCCTTCTTTCTTGCCTTGATAAACAGCGTTGATGCTCTCATCCATACGTGAAATGAGTAAGGATACAGCAGCAGTTTTGTTCATGCCCTCACCAGAGCAGAAAGAAGAAATTATGTTTAAAGCCTTAAGGCTGTCGGTTGAGAAAATGGCCACTGGTAGCTCAAAGCCGGTGTAGCGAGAGTCTTGAGTAAAGTAGACCTCAGCATCTTCAAGGCTTAAGGTGGCATTAGCACTATTACCCTCACGCATCATTTCCATAAGTTGCAGTGAGTGGTCAATAATGAGCAGATTGTTATCACAGGCTCTGGCGATGTAATCAATAGCGTTAGCATCAATAGTCACGCCATACTTGTGGCCACGAGCACCAATCCAATTACGCAGCTCATCACCCTCTGGTGGATACATTGGTAAAAACTTAGCACCGACAGCAAGCATGTAGCCTACGGCTTCTTTTTTACGTGTCTCTAAAGATGGCGTGCGCTTGCTCTTGCCTTTGGCCTTGTCTTTACCCTCAAGTAAGGCTGCACCGCTGCTGCCTGGAGCAAAGCTTAAGATA
Source organism: Anaerobiospirillum succiniciproducens DSM 6400 (assembly GCF_000482845.1). GTDB lineage: Bacteria > Pseudomonadota > Gammaproteobacteria > Enterobacterales > Succinivibrionaceae > Anaerobiospirillum > Anaerobiospirillum succiniciproducens. The sequence continues at coordinate 22,058 of NZ_AXWV01000057.1, read as the reverse complement.
TGCTTTAAAGGAGTAGGATCAACTGGCTTTACATTGATGGTAGCTTTAGTGACACGTGGCAGATCGATAACGATAAATAAACCCAGTCTAAAGGAGCCAGCAATCAGTTTAAAGAGCTCTACAGCGGTAGCATCTAAGTCTTTTAAGATGATCTTGATGATGCGATCACCACCAAACAAGCCTGGATCACTCATCTCATTTTCTAAAAGCTTAAGATTGGGAGCTCCTCCAGCAGGGGAGAGGTCTGAGTGTGTAAAGAGCATAAACTCAGCATCAGGCAACTTGCTTCTGCCTAAGGCAATGAGCTCTTGTGAGCAGTCGAGTTTGAGCAGAGGATCATCTGAGCACATTACAAAGATGTCGCCGTTGCCGTAATTGTTTGTGGCCATGATTTCCCCTGTCTAACTAAGATGAATCTAGTGTTGCAAGCTAAGCTACGGAGCGCTCTAAGCACCGCGCTGCTATGAAAGTACAGCAAAGAACTGCGATGCTATGAAAGCACACAAAGCAATGTGATTAAAGCAAAGTACTGCGATGCTATGCAAATTTCAGTATGGCACAGAAAAAGTACTGCAAAGTAACAGCCTGCAAGTGCAAATTATAGCCTGATATTGGGCTATCTTTTTAGGATGTGCAAAACGAAAGTCCCAAACCATACAAAGACCTTTGCAGTAATTTGGGATCTACAAATAGTTAGCCCCGCATAGGCGGGGCTAGAGGTGAAATTGTTAAGCTATAGAATCGAGCAAATTTGCTAGGACAAGATTAGCTTATTGATGAGGAGCGGCAAGATGGAGACGCTCTGGTTTTACCTTTGGCAGCTTATAAGTACGGTTTAAGATCTGATTACCGTTGTTAAGCTCATCTAAGGAGACGCTCTTTGCGTGAGCCTGATCGTTGAGATCTTGCATTTGCAGAGCCTCAAGTAAGGTTAAACCCTCTGAGTTTGTGTTGTTATTTACGGCCTCAGGAACATACTCACCTTCAGCACTAATGAGCTCATATGGCTGTGGAATAGCTGCATTTGGATCGGATGGACGACCTAAGTAGCCTAAACGAGTAACGAGCTGATCGGCTAAGTGCTCAGTGGTTTCGTAAATTACAGTCTGCTTTTCAACATCAGAGTTTAAAGACTGACCTGGCTTATTAATCACCGAGCGAGTAATGGAGTTACGCATTAAGATTGGGCGGTGATTTGGAATAGACAAGGTGGCGGCTACTGATACATTCAGCGCATTCTCAATACTCTGTGCGCGAGTATTTACCGAGATAACCTCATCGATAACCTTTGGAGCTGGCAGCATTAAGGTTGGGATGCTGTCGCTTAATTGAGGATCGTAGCCTGAGTACTGTGCATTAACCTGTACACCGTTAGCCTTAAGACGGTTTACTACCATCTTATAAAAAGGCTCATGGTAATCGCCAGTTACGTTAATAGTTGGAATGGTCTCTTTTAAGCTAGCCTGATTTGGCAGAGTAAAGCCACATGAGCTCAGGAGTAAAGAAGCACCAACTGCAGCTGCGAGCTTTAAAAAGCCGCGCTTAAACAGAGCACGCTTGTGTTGTGGAGTTGCGTTGAGTTGTGCCATGGACTGCTCCTGATATAAAAACTAGCTACTGCACTTACATGTATTCAATGACTTGTCGGCGCAATTGTGCAGTCAATTCTAATGCAAATTAGCTCAAAGATAAACGCAAAAGCGCAGCCCTGTACAAGTATAAGAGCAGATGTGGCATTGAGCCATTTACAAGTATCAGCACAGATGTGGCATTGAGCCCTGTACAAGTATAAGCGCGGATGTGGCATTGAGCTCTGTACAAGTAAAAGAGCAGATGTGGCATACAGTCAGGTGCCCTCTTGTAGCTAAGCATAAAAGAAGTGAGGTGGGGGTGGCCTTTAGATGGCCTTAGATAAGATAGTGTTGGGCCTAAAATGACAAGCGGCCACATGGGCCGCTTTAATGGCCCATGTAGCCGCTATGAGGCAGCGCTGGTGTGGCTGCCTAATTGCCATGCCTTGGCTTATAGGCAGCATGGTGGTGCTGCCTGATGTTGGGCGGGCGATTTTTTTAGTATTTGATTATACTACGATAGAGACTAAGCGGCCCTTAACGTAGATAACCTTCTTAACTTCCTTGCCCTCGATGATCTTAGAGACTGCCTCATCAGCTAAAGCAGCAGCCTTGATCTCGTCTTCTGAGGCCTCAGCAGAAACGTTGAGCTTAGCGCGAACCTTGCCGTTTACCTGAACTACGATGAGCAGATCTTCAGCCTTTAAAGCCTCTGGATCAGCAACTGGCCAGGTAGCGGTATTGTCGAGCTCGTCGGTATTGCCGAGTAATTCGTAGAGCTTGAAGCAGATGTGTGGCACGATTGGGTAGAGCATTACAACTACAGCGTTGTAAATCTCATAACGCAGTGCACGAGCAGACTCGTCATCACCATCGTACTTAGCAACCTCGTTTAACAGCTCCATGATGGCTGCAATAGCGGTGTTGAAAGTCTGACGACGACCGATATCATCGGTAACCTTTTCAATGCAGGTGTGCAGCTGGTGACGCAGCTTGCGACCCTTAGCATCTAGCTTGGACTTGTCTAAAGCGACAAATGGACCAGAGGCAACTAAGTCGTTTACCTGATTCCACAGCTTTAATAAGAAGCGCTTAGCACCATCAACACCAGACTGACGCCACTCTAAGGTGAGCTCAGCAGGGGAGGCGAACATCATGAACAGACGTACAGTATCAGCGCCGTAGAGCTTAACCATATCCTCAGGATCGATACCATTGTTCTTGGACTTAGACATCTTAATCATGCCTACGTGCTCAAGCTTATGGCCCTCATCATCAACAGCCTCGATGATGGCACCCTTGTCGTCTCTAGTTACCTTAGCCTTGAGTGGGCTTACCCAAACCTTAGTGCCATCCTTGGTGTAGTAGAAGGCATCGGCAAGCACCATACCCTGGCAAAGGAGACGCTTAAATGGCTCATCGGCCTTAACCATGCCGCAGTCGCGCATTAACTTGAAGAAGAAGCGAGCATAGAGCAAGTGCATAACAGCGTGCTCAATACCACCGATGTACTGATCTACAGGTAACCAGTAGTTAGCCTCATCGTCAATCATGCCAGTCTCACAACGTGGTGAGCAGTAACGGGCATAGTACCAAGAAGACTCCATGAAGGTATCGAAAGTGTCGGTCTCACGGATAGCCTTTTGGCCATTGTAAGTAGTGGTGTACCAGCTCTCGTCTGTTGCCAGTGGAGAGGTTACGCCGTCGATCTTAACGTCCTCAGGTAACTTAACTGGTAAGTTCTCATCAAGCTCAGGAACCAGCTCACCATTTTCTAAGTTGAGCATTGGGATTGGGGCACCCCAGTAACGCTGACGAGAAATACACCAATCGCGCAGACGATAGTTAACAGTACGCTCGGCAATACCCATGCCCTCGAGCTTCTTGGCAATAGCTTCCCATGCGCCCTTGAAATCAAGGCCATCAAACTCGCCAGAGTTAACCAGCTTACCGTGCTCAACAAAAGCACCCTTAGTTAAGTCGATCTCAGAGCCATCTAATGGAGCAATAACTTGCTTAACTGGCAGGTTGTATTTCTGAGCAAATTCCCAGTCACGCTCATCGTGAGCAGGAACAGCCATAACTGCACCAGTACCGTAGTCCATAACTACGAAGTTGGCAACGAGAATAGGTACGTTCTCACCAGTTAAAGGATGTACGGCGTTAACGCCAGTGTACATGCCCTTCTTTTCCATAGTGGCGATATCAGCCTCAGCAAACTTCTGAGTACGGCACTCTTGGCAGAATGCAGCGAGCTCAGCATTGTTCTCTGATGCCTTGCGAGCAACAGGGTGGTTTGCAGAGATAGCCATGTAAGTAACACCCATGAAGGTGTCAGGGCGGGTGGTGTAAACGGTGACAGTCTCATCAGAGCCTTCGATCTTGAAGGTAATGGACAGACCTTCTGAACGACCAATCCAGTTGCGCTGCATGGTGCGTACGCGCTCTGGCCAGCCTTCGAGCTTATCAATATCGGCTAAGAGCTCATCGGCGTACTTGGTGATCTTTAAGTACCACTGTGGGATCTCGCGCAGCTCAACTTTAGTACCGCAGCGCCAGCAGCAACCTTCTTCTACCTGCTCGTTTGCAAGCACGGTGTGGTCGTGTGGACACCAGTTAACAGTTGAAACCTTCTTGTAAACAAGACCCTTCTTGTACAGCTCGGTGAAGAACTTTTGTTCCCACTTGTAGTACTCAGGACGGCAAGTAGCAATCTCACGAGCCCAATCATAGGAGAAACCTAAAGTCTTGAGCTGATGCTTCATGTAGTCGATGTTGGAATAAGTCCAATCAGCTGGATGAGCATTGTTCTGAATAGCTGCGTTCTCAGCTGGAAGACCGAAAGCGTCCCAACCCATTGGGTTTAATACGTTCTTACCATTTAAGCGGTGGAAACGTGCAATTACGTCACCAATGGTGTAGTTACGTACGTGGCCCATGTGAAGTCGGCCAGATGGATAAGGAAGCATTACGAGGCAGTAGAACTTCTCCTTGTTAGGATCGGCCTTTGCCTTGAAAGTCTGATGCTCATCCCAGTACTTTTGTACCTCAGACTCGAGCTCTTGTGGGTTATACGCAACATTGGTTGCCATAATTAGTGCTCCAATACTTAAACTTACCGCCAAACTTATATTCTTAAGCTTTAGCGATGGGTAGTTAACCGCCTTAGCAGTACATTTTTAAAATCGGTAACGACGCAACGCGCCGTATATGAAGCTAGGTACAAGCTGCTCAAAACTGCAGCACCGCCTAGCTAATAAATCAGCACAAGTTAGTGCAAGCAGCAACTAAAGTGTTCTAAAAAAGACACAGCTGTATACATCCTAACTTGCTAAGTATTCTTGTCTTGCTGCCTTGCCATGTAAGGGCATTTAGACACAAGATTTTTCTACAGCCATGCATCAGGCTTGGGGTAAAACTTCTATCTTAGGGTTCACATAAGAAAAAACTACGAGCTTAAAGCTAATAACCTTTAGCTAAGCTTAGTCTCAGTAAGATCAGAGGCTATGTAGTTAAATAAGATAGAAAAGCAGTGCTGGTGCATTTGCTGTTACTTTTGATCAACTCGGTAAAGTTTGATCTAGGCATTGTATTTTGCCATGAAAGTGCACTGAATTAACAAAATGGGGCAAAAAGGTTCTACTACATACCTACAAGGCCCCGCAAATGAACATGCCACTAGCCAAGCTACAGCAAATAATTAACCACTAGAGTATCTAGTCAGATGGCTAGTTGCCTAGTTTTTACCAATGACATTAACCTCAAAGCCTTATGTCTTTTGCGCAATTATATGCATCTCTTTGGTGCAATACCTCAGAGCCCCCATTGAACAGGCAGTTATAGCATTTTGGGCCTTACAACCAACAAAAACTAGCCAAACATCCACTCAAAGTCAGTAAGACAATGCCAGTCAGTATACATGCAGGGGTTAAGCAAGCTAGTAGCTATAGCAACACATTGCAAAGCAGCAAGCTTGTAAACAGCAAAAGTGCAAAGCAGAGAGCATGTAAACAGTTCAAGAGCAAAAGCAGCCATACAGTTTCTGCTGCTTTTGTGCCTATTTCAGATAGCCACCTCCATACGCCTTGTGCATAGCCACGGTAGCTTAGACGTATTGTTCGAATAAATACAAGTTGCTCATGGCGCTTTAAGCTAGCGATGCAATGGCAAAGGTGGCGCTTTGAGCTTTTTAGTGAGTGTGGGGGAGGTAGCTAAGCTAGGCCTAATGTTTTATGGCGATAATAGCTAGTACTGAGGATCATTTTGTAAATAGAGTTGCACCTTTTGCAAAAGGTGATGCTAAAGAGAGCATGGCGATCATGGCGGCCTGATATAGCTGCGCTTTTGGCTTGGGCTGTATGGAGGCGTAGCGATCTGCGCTTGTCTTGCTATGCGTTTTATCTCAAGATGATAACTAAAGTTAGTGTTTAGGCCTTGTTGTATGCATCGGCACTTTGTAGAATTGACAAACCATTGCACGGCATATTCATGTGCTTTGTTTAATCTAAGGCGCATGGATCATGAGCTTGGGGCGACAGCTTTGAGCTGTAGCTTGGATCATGAGCTTGGCGCGACAGCTTTGAGTGTTTAGCTTTGGGCGATAGCTTTTACCCTTTAGCTTGGGTGGCACCTTTGAGTGTTTAGCTTGGGGCGATAGCTTTAAGCCTTTAGCTTGTAGCTTGTTAGCTGCTTGGCAACTAGGAGCTCTTGATGAGCTTGGTTTGTTTGAGAGTTTAGTTAGCTTTTTGCTTGTGATGCTGGTGCTGGGCAATTTATCTGAATTTGTGGTTGTCACTAAAGGATTTTTTGATGAGAGCTGTTTCTTTGAATTTGATTAAGTCTGTTGTGCTTCCAGCAGCCTTCTTAGCTGCATCATGCGGCATGGCGCAGGCTGCGTCTTACCCAATGACTGAAGGTCAGGTCATGGTTGGTGAGGATACAACCTATGCAATTTCAAAGGATGGTACTACAACCTTAGAGTATGTATCAGCTCACTACAAATTAGGTTTGTCCAATCTTATTGAGGCTAATCCTGGTGTTGATCCAATTGTGCCAATCAACGGCACCCAACTTATTATTCCTAAGCGTTCCTTGCTGCCTGATACTGTTAAAAACGGTATTGTGATCAACTCACCTGAGATGCGTCTTTACTACTACCATGATGGTAAGGTAGATGTGCTGCCAATTGGTATTGGTCAGCTTGGTACTGACACTCCATTAAATTGGACCACCAAGGTAGAACGTAAGAGAGCAAACCCAACCTGGACTCCAACAGCCAAGATGCATGCTGAGTACCGTGCTCGTGGCGAGTTCTTACCAAAGGTATGGCCTGCAGGCCCTGATAATCCAATGGGTTTATTTGCTCTGTACATTGGTCGCCTCTACGCTATTCATGGCACCAATGCTGATTTTGGTATTGGTCTGCGTGTCTCCCACGGTTGTGTACGTTTACGTAACGAGGATATTGAGTACTTATTTAACAATGTTCCTGTGGGTACTCGTGTACAGTTCATTAACGAGCCAATTAAGACTGCAGAAGATGCTGATGGCAATTTATGGATTGAGGTGCATCAGCCACTGTCCATGAGCGAAGAAGAGTTTGAGACCTTAGATAAGAACTTGCCATTTAAATTCACCAAGGCACAACAAGAGTTCTTTAAACGTCCTGAGATCAATCAAGAGATCTTACAGCAGGCTTTAAATGATCGTACTGGTCGTGTAACTCTGCTAAATCCAGCTACCTTCTAAGTAAGAGCAATTAACAACACGCTAGTAGCATCTCATCTAATTGGCATGAGATGGATGGCGTGAAGCTTTACTAAAATTTTTATAAAGCAAAGCCCTCGTATCTTTAGTGGTGCGGGGGCTTTGTTTTTTTACTGAGGCTCTTCAATGCCTTATTTATCATGCATTTAATTTGATTTTGTATTTTATCAGCGTAGGGTAACTCAACTTTTTGGTTGCAGAATAGTTGCACAATCTCGCTTTCGTCACATTGTGTGTGCACAATCATAGATATAAAAAGCCCGCAATAGTATGATCGTAACGTAACTGTATTCTCTTTATTTGTCGACTGTATTGGTCATTTTTGGTTTGCACATGAAACGTTCTGATAGCCGCTTAAAACGTAAGTTAGCTAGCTTCAAACAGATCTTTAACTCTGATCCCAACTTCCGCTCAATTGGTTTCGGACTAGCTTCATGCGCACTCTTGCTGACTGTTAGCAACGGGGCCATTGTCTATGCCTCTGACAGTAATGCTAAGAGCGATACTCTCATTGAAAATCAAAACGGCACAGCTCAGATACTTAGTGCAAACGACGGCATTGCTCCAACAGATATTAAGTCTTATGCAGATAATCCTCATGAGTATGTGCCAAATCATGCAGCCCCTGACTACCATAACATTACACCAGAAGCGCGTGTAAATGAGGGCCTATGGAGGCGCTTCTTTGGTTTTGCTGATGCCACTGCAAGACAAGTTGCACCAAATGAACACGAAAATATGCATATGGTGCCGCATACTCTTTACAACGTCGACAGTTTAGGCAAAGAACACGACGGCTCAGAGTTACTGTGGGATACGCTCTTATACAAGGTTGAAAATAGAAATCTAGAACCACGCGCTGAATACCATGAGGATATGGTTGATCAAATGCACCGTGGTATTACTTTTGTATCCTACTTTCTGCACCTTTATACCCCGCAAGCTTCTGATTACAACGTACCTTTGTATATCGTCAAAGCTGAAGATATGCGTCAGGCGGTTAGTGCTGTTGATATCGGCCATGCTATAACCTCTAATCGATCAGATAAGAGCTTTGTAAAGCCATCAGATATTTCCTCCCATCATAATGGCGAAGCTACTTTAGGTACTCCAGTAGATAGCGTTAAACGCGGTGGCTATCCACTGTACTACATGTCTCAAGTACGTGATCGCGTCTATGAGGTCGGTCCATGTGCCGGCATGACTTATATTGAGGCTGACTTAAAGGGTAAGTGTAAGTCCCATCAAAGATACAATGGCTTGTTATTGCTCTCAATGCCGCTACCAGAGGTGGCAAGACAGGGCGTCTTTTTAGGTGAGCCACAGTCAGTGGGCGTTAATGCCATGAGCGCCAACTACTTGCCTCAAGGTATGGAGATTGGTGCCCGTTTAGTTGGCTTTAACTCATCATTTGAGACTGAGAATAGTTCTTTTGGCAAGACACTCCATTCTTTTGATAAGCATTTGTACTCAGTAGGCTTAAAAAAGTTTGTTGAGCCTAATACAGCCTTAGCTTCTTTAGGCAAGGATTGCTCGCACAGTAATCAAAAGAATAATTGCCAACTGTTCTTTGTGGGTAACAATGTTAATCACCTCTTATCTGTAGGCAATGTTGATAGCAAGTTTGATCTGCACTCTTCAGCAAGCCTCGATGTGGGCACACCTGATGCCACCATCGCTATGCAGATCGGTGCTGATTTACGAACTGATCTTGCCGATGTGCGTCCTAAGGGCTATGAGAGTCATGCTCATCCAGCTTTAAAGGGCTCGGCTATGCACAATGCCAAGTCAGATACCTCCACTGTGCTTAATAAAGTCTCCGAGGTTGCAGGGAGAACCATGGACATTGTGGGTGGTAAAGAGAATAAATCTACCTCATGGCGTGAAGTTGGCAAGGCAGGCGAGGATTTAGCTCAGCGTGCCGCCATTGTTGAAAACCGCAGCACCGTCGTCTCAGATGACGCTGCAATCGAAGCAGAGGTCACCTCTGCAAGCACTGCTGCAAACGCAGCAGCTACCCAGATCGCAAGTGCTGACAACCAGTCTTTAGCTAGTGTTAGCCAGGATAGCAAGAGTGAGAATAACCAAAACCAAGGTAGCAAGGGTGAGAGTAGCGCAAGCCTTGGTAGTAAGAACAGCAATAGTCAGTTTAACCGTGAGATTTATGGCGAGGCTCAAAATGGTCAGGATGTAAAGCCTGAGGAAATTGCTGCTGCCTTAGCTAGCGGTGAAGTAGATGAGGCCGTATTGTTAAATGCTGACTTGCAAGCAGTAGCTAAACAACGTCGTAAAGAGCTGCAAGGTGAAAACGCTCGTGTTTATGATGTACCGGCTATTGAGTCCATCCCAACTGCTATTGAATACCGTGATAGATCAGTTAAGCATGAACTTTATGGTATTCCGGTGTCATTTTCTATTACCGGCAAGCCTAATTTAGAGCTGCGCAATACCATCTTGTCTTCTGAGCAGTACAAGAACTACTCCATGCTAACTGAGCTTGAGATGACCATGCTCTCAGATCTTGGCTATCGCATGGAACCACGCGAGTTCTATGGTACCTCCATTTACTCATTTGGCTCAGCTGGCTTTAAAGTGCCACGTAATGTCCGTTCTAACTTCTCTTACTATGACCATGAGACAGGCGGCTACAATCCAAAGCTTCCATCCCGTGCGCCTTTAGCAACCGGCGTGCATATTTACGGTTCATACAATGACGTTATGCATGGATCCAAGGTAAGCTCAGTAGGCGCAGGATCAATTGGCGTTCGTATTGACGGCTCAAATAACTACTATTACCAAACTCCTAAGTCATCGATTGTGGTAGCTGGTAGAAATGGTATTGGACTTGCCTATACATACGGCTGCAATAACGATGCTTATTTATCTGGCTATATCGGTGCTTTAGGCGATGGTGGTATTGGTGTTAAGGTCGATATGGGATCTAACATCTACTCAGATTTAATTGAGTATCGTGGTTCATACACCCGTGTTAGAACTCTTGATTATTTAAACCACAGCTCCTCAAAAGCAAAAGCAGCTGAGTTAGAACTACCAGATGATCTTAAAGGCCCTCAGATTGTAGATCTCATCATTGATGGTGTCGTTGAAGGTGAAAGAGCTGCTATCTATATTGATGACGCATCGTTTGTTAAGAACATTCACATAACTACTAATGGTGTAGTTAACGGTGGCATTTACTCACTGTGGAATCCAGCTCCTGATGTATCAGGCAAGATTGTCATTAGACAAGATCATCGCAATACCGATTTAATTGACGGTGTAGTACAGCTGCCTCGTACATCAGCTATGAGCGGCTTGACCACTAACTCTATCATTGCTCGCTACTTAACTACGGACTTAAATTTAGGTGTATTACTTGATGAGAACAATCATCCTGTAATCCATGATCCAAATAAGCTTAGCTATATTGGAAATGATAAGTCTCGTGTAGTGCTCGCAGGTGATATTATTGGCCGCACTATTAATATTAAGCACTTTGCTGGAAAGAGCTCCATCTTAGGCGATGTGGTGGCTAACAATGTAACCGTCCACAATGGCATCTTGAGCCTTGCAGGTCCTGATGGCACTGTTTATCAGATGCGATCTTTACAGCTTGGAACTAAGTCAGTTTTAGATTTAGTCAACGGTGCAGACTCACAAACCTACGTTACTTCCTTATTCAAGGTAGGCCGTGATGTTGTACTCCGTGTGGATACCGACGAAAAAGGTAGGCCAATTGATAAAGTGTCTTTTAGCGGTAATGTGGCAGTAGCTGAGTATCAGCTTACTGTTGAGCCAGGTGTAAGCTATGCCGATATGCGACGCTTTGGTGCTGATCCAAAGGCCTTAATGCGCTTTATCACTGACTTTATGAACCATAACAATAAGGTCTTTGCCTCTAAGAACATCTCACTGCGCTTCCCTCACTATATTTGGGATAACGCCGGTGGCTATGGTCGTGAGATTAAGTGCACTGCAAGCGGTTGTCATATGGGCGGCTTTGTCTCAAATCACGGTCGTACGGATGTAACCGACGTACAGCACTGGCGCTACTACGTCTCCTTTGGCGGCATCATCTTATTGATCTTATGCTTCTATTTGCGCCACTTCTACATTCGCCACATCAAAAATCGTAAGAGCAAAACAGCATATAACTAGCTTAAAAATAGCCTCGCCATCCAATAGCCAATAATCAATAGCTCAAGATGCCGCTCGCGAGGCAAGCATCACCTTGCCTCTACAGATCGCATCGCTCCTTTGATACAGCTACAGCTACAGCTATAGCTGCAGCTAAAGTTGCAGCCAAATCTCAGGGGCAGCTATCTGATAAGTATATGAAAGCGGCGGACAGTTACATTTGAAGAAACGAGTGGCGGCAATCTCAGCACATAGGCATTATGGCGTGAAAGATACGTATGAGAACAAAAGTGAGCGGGCGCTGTTTTAAATTGTCCTAAGAGGCTAGATTGGCGGGGAAAAATATGTGGTGTCCTCAGGGCTGTGCCTGAGGACTAAATGAAGATCTTATCCTAGCGGATAATTAGAGGCGATATTTGATAGTTACTCGCCAACTGATATGTGGAATGTCTTTGGCAGATTGTGGGTCTTAAACAGATACACAATACGGATGATGTACAGGATGGAGGCTACAGTTAAAGAGGTGATAAAGCCAATCCAGAAACCTTGAGCTGCCATTGGATTACCAGTAAAGAGACCGTGAGCCAGGATATAGCCAACCGGCATACCAGCAATCCAGTATGCGACGATGGTAATGGCAAAGATGACCTTGGAATCTTTAAAACCACGCAGTACACCAATAGCAATTGCCTGAATAAAGTCAGGTAATTGATAGAAGGCACAGAAGATTAAGAGTAAGGAGCCTAGGAGCATAACTTCTTTATCGTCAGTGTACAGATCGACAATTTGCTCTCTAGTAATGAGCAATACCGAGATACTCAAGACAAAGAAGATACCGCCTAAGATAAATGAGCCAAGGGTAGTTCGCAAGGCTCGTCTCCAGTGCAGCGCACCCATAGCTTCACCCACACGAATAGTTGTAGCAGAGGCTAGAGCCATTGGGATCATGAAGATGAATGCCGATACATTCATGGCAATGGAGTGAGATGCCACAATGATTGGTCCGAATGGGCTTAACAAGAGTGAGACTAATGAGAAGCAGGTAACCTCAACAGTTAGTGAGAAAGCTAGAGGAATACCAAAGTGCAGTAAGTCTTTAACATCTTGCTTCTTGATTGGGAAGCTGTGCTCATAAATACGGAAGCGTGCAAAGCATTTGGCTCTACGTACGTACAAATACATGAAGATGCAGGTTAGGTACATAGTAAGCGAGGTTGCAATGCCACAACCAATACCGCCAAAAGCCGGAATACCAAAGAAGCCGAAGATAAAGATGTAGTTAAGTGGGATATTTAGAACTAAAGCGATAAAGCCAAACACTGAGGTTGGTAAAGTGTTGCCAAGGCCCTCCCAATAGCCACGTAAGATGTTATACATAGCAAAGGCAGGCATACCAGCAGACACAGAGATTAAATACCACTGACCTACATGAGCCATCTCAGGATCGGCCCCTGGAATCATCTTATAGATTAGCGAGAGTAAGCCTAAGATGATGCCCACAATAACTGAGGTGATCAGAATGATGACAGTAGCAAGATGCATCTTCTGTGGGATGAGCTCAGTTTTACCAGCACCGCGCAATTGAGCTACGGTTGGCTGAATAGTAAGAGACATACCGACTAAAAAGAGTACACCTGGCCAGAATAAGGATGCGCCAATGGCTACACCAGCTAATTGCGTTGCACCTGCCATTCCGGACATGACTGTATCTACAACTGACATGCAAGTAGTAGCAATCTGACCTAAGAAGATAGGTAAGAACAGCTTAGAAGTGCGTCGCATATCCGAGGCAAAACTCGGAACAATCTCATCGCCAGCAAAGAGCTGACGTGGACTTCTTTCGTTGCTTTCCATTTGTAAAGTAATTCCTGCTTAACGCTTTCTTGCACTCTTATATTGTTAACCAAGAGCTCTAGTGAGTATCTAGCACATGTCTAAAGAGAATCATCATGCATGAGATAGATACTTTAAGATCAACCACAAACTTTTCCTGTCTAACAGGAGACACCAAAACAACATTCTTTGACACAAATAGATGGTCAGAAAAAGCCACTTACTTACATCATGGCAGTGACCAAGGGGCCATCAATAACTACGAGATGCGACTGGTAGATGAGACACCTTTACAGCATATGCCCGCCATCACTAAGATCACCTTGTTTTGATGGCAAGTTAAATCGTCTTTCTATGTCTTGAGCGTATAAACATCTTTGCCAACAACCTCAAGCTAAAAGCTGCTTTAAGGTTGTGATAGTCAAGATTAGAGAATGTTGTATTTTCAAATAGATTGCTAGCTAAACATGTAGGCAGACATACAGACAGTAAACGTACTTGCCCATCAAGCTTAGCTAAGCCTTGTAACAACAAGCGCAAGGAAACAGTTAACTTAAGTTTCTTATATGCACTACATATACAAAGTACTCAGCTCATTTGTATTGGCTAAACTTGGCCATGAACATCTATTGGTCTTGATCTAAAGTAGAGCACTAGCATTTGTATATTAGTACTATTGAGTACTTATTCAGTAGCGGTGGCTATCATATAGCAATACATCCTCAAAAAGCTAGCAAGTGCGATATTTTTCTTATAAACGCCCATTTATAACGTTCATCGCCGCCCATCTTGTCTTTATCCACCGCATTTAGGTGCAGCAAGATCAAAATACATCAAGCCCACAAAGCCATCTACACTTCTGATTCATAAGGATTGAACCAATCAATCCCACATAGTCTTCAAGCACCAACCTCTTGCACCTCAAACAGATCCGTCGTACAGAGCAAAGGTAGGCAAATGTAGCACGTCTATACAAAGCAAAGGTAGGTAAAAGTGGCTCCCGTATACAAAGCAAAGATAGGCAAACGTGGCACCTGCATACAAAGCAAAGATAGGCACTTGCAGCACGTCTATATAAAGCTATGAGAGCAGGAGCAGTAAATGTCACCAAGGCTCCTCAAAAAGTCCACTAAAGACTGGACACTCCCGTAGACAGATAACATAGAGCTACCAAAGCATCAGGGATCATATTGATTGTTAAGCCCAAGCTATAGCTGCAGCTTATAACAAATAAGAATGGCTACTACTATGCGCAACAGTTTCGTATAAGGTGATGTCAGAGCATCTTTTCGTGTGTGTTAATTATGTGGTGACCATGATGTGAGATCTAATACAAACTTGTATGCAAGATCGTGAGTTTTGTAGTCAAAGATCGCTTGTATATGCGGATCTAGATACATTAAATAGGGCTTTAGATGTGTTTGCTATGATTTTGTAAATGGCTTGTTTATGCTGTTTTTAGCGTTGCATTGCATTTTGTTTACAAAGTTTTGGGACTTGAGACACGTTTAAGGGAGTTTTGGTTAAGTTGTTGTGAGTAACAGATAGAACGCGTTGATTTGCTTAATCATAGATGCAATATTTGTATGTAATAAAGATAGCCTACGAAAAAATTTCTGCTCTAAGTCACACATTTAACTAGCGCTTAACATTTGAGCAAGAGAGGCCATTATACGGGCAATGTTAGATGATCTAGGTAAATGGGGAACAGTCACTTAACTTTTGTTTACAAAAGATTTTTTGATGTTTACAAATGGCTTTTATACGGGCTTTGAGCGCATTTAGTGGTGATCTTTTAGGAAGCATTATTAACTTTTTTGGTGATTTACGATCTTTTAACAATTGGGCCAAAATTTTTTAACTTTGAGTTTCTAAGATAGCGACAACTTCAAAACAGGAGAGTTATTTTATGAAGTTTTCTAAGTTATTTACCGCTATCGCTGCTACCGCTTTCATGACCGTTGCTTCTTCAGCTTATGCTGCTGGTTCTGTTGCAACTGAGGGTTCAACCTCCATGGAGCACCTCATTGGCGCAATCGGTGAGTCTTTCACTAACCAGAACCCAGATATCCGTTTCACCTTCAACCCAACTGGTTCAGGCGCTGGCATCCAGGCTGCTGCCGAGGGTCGTTGCGACATTGGTCTTTCTTCACGTGCTTTAAAGGGTGACGAGACCAAGACCTTAAACGGTGAGACTGTTGCTTTAGACGGTATCGTTTTAGTTGTTAACCCAGCTAACCCAGTAAGCGACTTAAGCTTAGAGCAGATCAAGAAGTTATTCTCTGGCGAAGTTAAGTCATGGAAGGAGTTAGGTGGTGCTGATAATCCAGTAGTTTTAATCGGTCGTGAGGCTGGTTCAGGTACCCGTGATGGCTTTGAGTCTGTAACTGGCACCAAGGACGTATGCAAGTACCGTCAGGAACTCACCTCTACTGGTGACGTTATCGCTACTGTTTCCAAGAATCCTAACGCTATCGGCTACGCTTCTTTATCCGCAGTATCTGACAAGATCAAGCCTTTAACTGTTGGTGGTGTTCACGCTGACGTTAACACTGTTCAGGACGGTTCTTACAAGTTACAGCGTCCATTCATCTTAGTAACTAAGAAGGATGCTAAGCAGTCTGATGCTGTTAAGAGCTTCTTAAACTACGCCTTATCTAAGGATGTAGATCAAATCGTTAGCGACACTGGTGCTGTTCCAGTTAAGCGCTAAGAGTTAAGAGCGGTATCAGAAAAATCCGCCGCAACTCAAAGTACATATTTATGTACACAGCTAGCAAATTATGTTGTTAGCGTGCAGTAAAACTGCAAAGCTCTCCTCTGGCTGCACTTAACGGTGCAGCCTGAGAAAGAGAATAAGAAGAAAGTTAGACACCTAGTTCCCCCGATCAGGGCTATGCAGGTGCATTAGAACACAGAACTCTAAGCCTGAGCATGTAAAGACTGAAAGAAAGTGGTCTTAGTAATTGAGAGGCTCTGCTTAGAGATTCCTGTGCAGTGACAGCTAAATCATTAGCTGCACTTGCGGCTTTAAAGTCGCTCGAGCCTTACAGGCTTTTTGATTGAACGAAATCCGGTTTGTTTAAATGATCAGAACAAAGTCTTCTAAATGGGATATTGAAGAGGCAGCCCGTTATTTCTTCCTCTGCTTCGGTCTTATCAATATCGCTCTTGTTGTCCTCATCAGCATCTATTTAATCATCGCAGGCTTACCTGCAATCATCGAAATTGGTCTTGTTGAGTTCCTCTTTGGTGATACCTGGGCATCAAATGCCATGGAGCCAAAGTTTGGTATTCTCCCATTCATCCTTACCTCCATCTACGGTACCGTTGGTGCCATTATTTTAGGTTTACCATTAGGCTTCTTCTGCGCTGTCTATTTAGCCAAGTTAGCACCAAAGCGTATTACCGATGTTATCGAGCCAATGATTGACCTGCTTGCTGGTATTCCATCAGTAGTTTACGGCTTCATCGGTATGCTCGTGTTAGTACCTTTAGTACAAAGCGTATTTAATCTGCCAGATGGTGCCTCCTTATTAGCAGCCATCTTAGTACTTACCATCATGATTCTGCCTTCAATTATTAAGGTGTCTATTACTTCCTTAAGAGCAGTTCCTGAAGAGTACGAGTTAGGTTCATTAGCCTTAGGCGCAAACAAGATTGAAACTGTTTTCCGCGTAAGCGTATTAGCTGCAAAAAGCGGTATCGCCTCAGCAGTAGTTTTAGGTGTAGGCCGTGCAATCGGTGAAGCAATGGCTGTAATGATGGTTGCTGGTAACGTACCAAACATGCCATCTATCTTCGAGTCTGTACGTTTCTTAACCACTGCAGTGGCTTCAGAAATGTCCTATGCAGCTGGTTTGCAGCGCGAGGCTCTCTTCTCCATCGCTTTAGTGCTGTTCGTCTTCATCATGATGATCAACGCTACTTTAAACCTCATCTTAAAGAAGGGCCGTATCTAGTCGGCCGATTGAAGTAAAAGTAGGCCATCTCCATGTGTAGATGGATCTACTTAGCAAGTGCTGAATTACAAAGTTTGTACTGAGTCATACACCATGTCAGACACATCAGTTTCAATTTCAACTAAAGTTACTAAGAGCAAGGGTCATTCTATGAGCGATACCCATCACCTTTTCGAGCCATCAAAGAACGCCACCCAAAGAAAGCTTTATGCTTTTACCATGCGTTCCATGATGTACCTTTGCACAGGCCTTACCGCTAGCTTAGTTATCTTCTTAATCGCTTACATTCTCTTTCAGTCAATCCCATACTTCTCATGGGAAATTTTAACTAGCTCACCAAGCTACTTAAAGCGTACTGTTGGTGTGCTGCCAGATATTTTAAACACCATTTACATCATCATCGCAGCTTTAGTATTAGTGCTGCCACTGGGTGTTGGAGCAGCTATCTACTTAAATGAGTATGCAACTTCACGTCGCTTAGTGAACATCATTGAGTACGCAATTGAGACCTTAGCAGGTATCCCATCTATCATCTACGGTCTTGTGGGTATGCTCATCTTCTGCCAGTTCTTTGGTCTTCAGACCTCACTTTTGGCAGGTGCTTTAACCTTAGTAATCATGACTCTGCCAACTGTCATCCGTACTACTCAAGAGAGCTTAAAGACTGTTCCATCAGGCTATAGAGAGGGTGCTTTTGGTTTAGGTGCTGCTAAGTTCCGCGTTATCCGTACCGTAGTTTTACCTTGCTGTGTAGACGGCATTGTAACTGGCTGTATCTTAGCTGTTGGTCGTATGTTAGGTGAGTCTGCAGCTCTGCTCTTCACCGCCGGCTTTGCCCACACCTTAAACGGCTTTATCGACGGCATGATGAACTCAGGTGCAACCTTAACCGTAGCTCTGTATGTATACGCAAAAGAGCAGGGTAAGTTTGAAGTTGCCTTCGTTATCGCAGCAATCCTGCTTGTATTAAGCTTAATCATCAACATCGCAGCCTCTACTGTTGGTGCTCAGATGAAGCGTCGTGCAGGCAAGAACGCCCGCTAATACACACTAAGTGGACTGATACAAACGCAGTCCACACCAAAGCAAAAGTAAGAAAGCTAACGAGCACGTGCAAGCAAAACAAACATGCACGTGACTTACTCAAAAAAGATTCCAGGCTCACAAGCAACAAAAAAGATCACAAGATCAAGACTTGCCCTCAGCGCGAAGGAAAACTCCAGTGAAGCTATAAAGGAGGAGCGCTGAAAAACAGTTGTGTTGTGTGCACCACGATTTTAGTCGTTCACTTGTCAGTGACGGCTTATTTGGATAGAAGTATGAACTCAGATATCGTTTTCAACGTAAGTAACTTCAACCTCTGGTACGGCAATGGCTCTCACCATGCTCTCAAAGACATCAACATGCAGATCAAGCCAAATGCTGTTACTGCATTCATCGGCCCATCTGGCTGCGGTAAGTCCACCTTTATTAAGACATTAAACCGCATGAACGACTTAGTTGATGGCGTTACTACCTCTGGTTCTATTAAGTACTACGACACTGAGATCTTAGAGCCAAACTTAGACGTATCTGCTTTACGTAAGGAAGTAGGCATGGTGTTCCAGAAGCCTAACCCATTCCCAATGAGCGTGTACGATAACATCGCTTATGGTCCACGTACTCACGGCATCAAGAACAAAGCAGAGTTAGACGAGATCGTAGAGCGCAGCTTACGTCAGGCTGCTATCTTTGATGAGGTTAAGGATCGTCTTAAGTCATCGGCTTTAGGCCTTTCTGGTGGTCAGCAGCAACGTCTGTGTATCGCTCGTGCATTAGCTGTTCAGCCACACGTATTGCTCATGGATGAGCCAACTTCCGCTCTTGACCCAATCTCAACTTCTAAGATTGAAGATTTAGTCGCTGATTTAAAGAAAGACTACACCATCATCATCGTTACCCACAACATGCAACAGGCTGTGCGTATCTCTGATGACACCGCATTCTTCTTACTTGGTGACTTAGTCGAGTTCAACGACACCGACACCTTCTTCTCCAAGCCACAAGACAAGCGTACCGAAGAGTACATCACCGGTCGTTTTGGTTAATCGTACTTTTTACAACCTCAAAAACCTGTGCCGCCAAGGCGGCACTCCAAAGCTTCAACAAACAATATCGGTTAATTACTTTGCATCCATAAGAAGCTTTAGATGTTGTTAAGCAAGTCGAGACTACAGGATTTAGTTAGCTACCTGAGAAAAGAACCATTTATCAGTCCTACGACCAAAAGAGCCTTTATAAGTCCTACGACAAAAAGAGCCTTGATAAGTCCTCAGGTAGCAGCCACTAGCTCCTCAATGTGTGTGTATTGATAAGGAGAAAACAATGCGTGACCTTTACAATAAGCAGCTGTTAGATTTAGGCAATGAGATTGTACAGATGGGCCACTTATGCTCAGATGCATTAGCTGGTGCCATCAAGTCTTTACATGAGAAAGACATAGATCTGGCAAATAAGATTCAAAAGTCAGATAACCTCATCGACGCTAAAGAGCGAGAGATTGAGCAGATGTGCTTAAACATCTTCTTACATCAGCAGCCAATTGCCTCTGACCTGCGCATGGTATCTGCAGCTTTAAAGATGATCACCGACTTAGAGCGTATTGGTGATCAGGCCAGCGATATTGCTGAGATCGTCGCCTGCATCGATTTCAAAGAGCAGGCTCACTTTGCCATTATTGAAGAGATGGCAACTATCGCTCAGAAGATGTTAAAGGAGTCAGTCGAGGCCTTTGCCAACTCTGATGTTGCTTTAGCCAAGTCAGTTATTGAGGCTGATGACATGGTAGATGACCTTTTAGAGAAGGTTCGTCTTTTAATGGTTGACCTCATTGTTGAGCACAACCATAACGCCGTAACCATCATCGACCTGTGCATGATTGCCAAGTACTTAGAGCGTATTGGCGATCATGCTGTAAACGTTGCCAATTGGGCAGTGTTCCGTGTTTTAGGTGAGCACCCAGATAAGCACGCAGCTCAAAGCGTTGCTGGCACCTTAGCCGTTTAGTCATATCACCTCAGCCGTTTATTCTTATCACCTTGGCGGCATAGCTTCTAGCCGCTTAAAAAGATGGTGAAAAACAACCAGAAGTTCAATCGTGGGGCCTGTATATCAGGCCCTTTCTATTTATCAAGGCCATGTATATCATGCCCTTTGCCTTTAATGCCCTCAAACTCCCTCATGTCATTTCACTAATGCAGTACATTCTCTGTAAGCTCTTACCAGTTATCGTGGGATGTATATCAGTCCCTTTCGATTTAAATCCCTCAAACTCCCTCAAGTCATTTCACTAAGGCAGTGCTTAACTGCAAGCCTAGCCATCCCCAAAAACTCCTTTCATATATTACCGATCAAAAGCTTACAAAATAACTGTTAGACGCCTGCATTTGCCGCACAAAATGATCAAATCGCGAGCATCTGTATAGTTCAAGTGGCAAAGTGTGTCTTAGCCCATAGGCAAAGATGGTTATTGAGCATTAACTTACATACAAGCCAATTATTTTTAACTGTAAATTCAGGCCATGTAAGCCTTTGTAAATTGGTACGCTCGTTGCTTGAGTTGTATCAAGAATAAGGATACATCAGCATTTAGGATGTTTTCTTAAAACAAATTTACAAAACTATTAGCTATCTGCGTTTTAAACGCACGAATTTCTTATCGGCAAGATTGAGTGGCATTAAAAGTGATGCTGGCTCTCTGCTTATAACGAAAGGAGAGAACTGCAATGGCTTTATACGTTAACACTAACGTGAGCTCCATTAACGCTCAGCGTAAGCTCGCTAACTCAACTCTTGCTTTAAATACCTCATATCAAAGACTCTCATCAGGTCTTCGCATCAACAGCTCCAAGGATGACGCAGCAGGTCTGCAGATCGCCGATCGTTTAACCTCCCAGATTAATGGCCTCAACCAAGGCAACCGTAATGCAAACGACGGTATCGCTTTAGCTCAGACCATCGAAGGTGCCCTCGATGAGACCACCAACATGCTGCAGCGTATCCGTACACTCGCAGTTCAAGCAGCCAACGGTACTAATACAGCTAAAGATCGTAAGGCTCTTCAAGAGGAAGTAGATTCACTCTGTGCAGAAATTACCCGTATTGGTCAAAAGACAACCTTTGCAGGCGCTCATGTTCTTATGAGTGTTGGAGCTAAGGACGGTAATAACAACCCTCTTGACACATTAAAGGATGCCACTGGCAAGTATTTCTTCCAGGTCGGCGCAAATGCCAACGACATGATTACCTTGGCTATTTCCGAGGGTTTCCACTTGAGTGGTATTGCGACAATGGCCAATATTAAATTTAACGAAAAGGATGTTGGTCTATCTAAAAACGGTGGCACAGTACGTTGGGTTATCAGTTCAGCAAGCTTAGCACAAGCTACCTTAGCCAACATCGACAAAATGATTGAGATCGTCGATTCTAAGCGTGCGGCCCTAGGCGCAATCCAAAATCATAGCTGCGACATCTTAGCTGCTTAAAATAACCCGAATAGTGTAATATTTTTATACGTATTATAACTTCTATCGACGCTTATAATGTTGTATCTAGGATTTTGAAAATTTAGATATAGGTCGCAAAAATCTACATTCACTGCACCAAAACGGTGATTTTGTAAAATTGGGGCTTGCGTAGAGGATGGTAGTTGGTGATCATTAAAATTGGCGCTTTTTAGAAAGCTAATTTTAACTAACTAGAGTAGATGCTTTGTAGGTAAGTCAGATTTGACTGTTTTTAGGTAGGCACA
>NZ_AXWV01000056.1 GCF_000482845.1 Anaerobiospirillum succiniciproducens DSM 6400 | reverse complement strand
CCATGTGCCATACGCTAAGTTTGACTTATACGAGAGCTACGGTATGTCAAATGAAATCCCTAGTTATGTATCACATGCCATAACTAGTCTAAATAGCTCAAAACGGCATATGCCAATCAAAATTCTTTTGATGGAAGCGCTAGCTAAAGGTACCATGTCCAAAAAAAGAATTTTGAAAAAAACATTTACATATTCCGGAACCGCATGCAATTGCATTTTTTGGGGTCCTGACAATCCACTAGAATGTAGATACAAAAAGATTATACAAGGGTTAATATGTATATTTCAGTACAAACAAGAAAAGTCAAAGATAAGGTAACGAAGTACGTCTATCTTTTGGAAAGCATTCGCGATCCAAAGACTGGCAAGAATACTAAAAGAAAGATTCAGAACTTCGGAAGACTGGATGTACTTGAAAAAGAGAACCCTGGCTTTCTTGACGAGCTCAAGAAAAAGTACAAGTCGCGTGAAGACAGAGCTAAGGAAAGGCAAGCTTTAGTCGTGCGTAATGAGGAATACATCGACTCAGATGCGCCTGATGCTGATTTGTATGAGTCATATTCACAGTCTTTCATCTACGGACATTTTGTACTTAAGCGACTGTGGAGCGATGTGCTTAAAATGCACGATCCGCTGACCTATCTAAAGAATCAAAAGTATAAGATCGAATTAGATCTAAACGCGGTAGTTTCTACTTTGGTGTTTAAAAAGGCATTAGGCGGTAGCTCTTTACAAGCTACATACAACAACCATGCTCATTTTTTAGGAACATCAAAAGAGCCACTTTCACTTTCAGACATGTACAGTGCTTTAGATATCATCCAAGAAAACAAGGACATGCTGATTGCTAGATTAAACCGTGCAATTACTCAGAAGTACGGTGAAGATAGGTTTGCTTTGTTCTTTTACGAGGTAGCTAATACTAACAGTCAAGCGCAAGAGAACGGTTTTGAGCATCAAGCAGGTTCTGTATTACTGGTCATTGATAAATATGGTCTTCCTGTGGACTATGAGCTCATTTCAGGCAGTGGGGCTGAGGTTCACACATTAAGAGAAGCCATAGAAGGCTTACAAGCAAAGTACACCATCAACAACGCAATTGTTGTTGCCGATAGCTATCTAAACTCTGAACAAAATCTGAATATGATAAAGAGCTTAGGAATGGGCGTTATCGTTTCGCATAAAGTATCAAACCTAGGCGCTTATGAGCAGAAAATGCTTGACTTAGAGGGCTACCAAGACATTTATGAGGATGACCCTAGCTCAAAGTACAAGATAGTTAGCGACTATACCAATGAGTATACAGACGGTAGTGAGATTGCAAGCAACTTAATCTTCACTTTTGATGAGCAAAGTAAGAAGCGTGATGATGTTGCTATTGATCAAGCTGTTGCCAAAGTTGAAAAGATGGTTAAGGACAAAGCCAAGATAAGCCATTTAAATAGTGGCTATGCTGCTTATGCAATGACAAAAGAAAGCAGTGACGGTCGTGAGATTAGCGGTGTTAATCAAGACTATGTGGCTAAGCAAAGGGCGCTTGCAGGATACAGATGCATGGAGTTTTTAGCAGCAGCAGAAGATGACGCTGCGGTAGCTAAGATAAGTGTCAGTCAGGTTGCATCGCTTTACGGTCAGATTAAGCATATTGAAGATTGCTTTAGAGTTATGCAGAGCGATCTTGAGATCATGCCGGTATTTGGGTATACATCCGGGCATATCAAAGCACATGTACTACTGTGTTTCATGGCTCTGACACTAGTGTGTTTACTTAAGAAGAAACTGCATGATGAGGGGCATTTATTAAACCTTGAGCAAATCATAGACGTTATGAACCACATGACTCTTAGCAAGGCTCAAATCAACAAAAATTCTGAGCCTGTATACATCGTAAACAAGGCGATAACTGACGATAGAACTTACAGAGCTCATGATGTTGCAAATGAAGGCCTATTAAAAGAAGTGCCTTTGAAGTATGCACAATTTGCAATTATGCGTGCAGTAGGTTTATACCGTCTTCCGTCAGTGGTATCCAAAACCACTCTCTCTGGGTGCTTGCGAACTAAATTCCCACTTAAAGAAGATGGCTCAATTTACATCTAAGGTCTTTATCTACGATGATTTTGACAAAATACTAAGACAAGGATCCACTACAAGTACATGCTCATCTTAGTTATGGATAATAACCATACTTCAGCTTAGAAATAGTTAGTAAGCGGCTTCTGAGTGATGAGCTATGTCAAAGGGTCGTTTTTAGTTTTTTCTGACAAAGCTCTTGTCTTTTAAGATCGTTCCTAATTTGTGCGCACACATGCTAAGAATTGCTTACAAAAGGCTTATAGATAAGGCTTTGCTCAAAATGCCTAGATATTACACGTTGTCAAAGTGATTGCACCAGCTTGGGCAAGTGATGATGTACAACCAACAAAATTGCACTTTAATATGACGCCAAAGCCGTTTGCTTTGTTAAACTATCGCTACTGTATTGTCAAAGTGGGGGATCCATGCGCTTTATTCGATTCATAGGCGCTGCCTTGGCATGTCTTGTTTTAATGACAAGCGCACAGGCGGCACTACAACTAGAGATCACTGGCGGTATCAATGAGGGCCGTCGTGTCGTAGTGTTACCGTTTAAGACTACAGGTCAAGTACCTGTTGATGTTAGCGGTATCGTCAGTGCAGACCTTACCCGTTCGGGCAAGTTTGCTGCAGTTACTTACAATCAGCTGCCGCAAGGTGCGATTGTAAATGGCGGTGTAAACTTCGACGTTTTAGCCTCATCCGGTGCTGAAGCAGTGGTTTCAGGCGAAGTTGTTCCTGTAGCTAATTCTGATAAGTTCCAAGTGGTTTATCAGATCTACGGTGTACAGGGTGCTAACAAGGGCAAGCCATTAACCGAGCGTCGCGGTGTTACTGCTAACGCCCGTCAGTTACGTCAGGCTGCTCACTTAGTTTCAGATCGAACCTATGAGTTATTAACCGGTCAGCCAGGTGCTTTTAGAACACGTATTGCTTATATCGTGCACCGCTTTGGCGATCGCTTCCCATATCAGCTCATGACCTCTGATTATGACGGATATAATGAAGTAGCCATTCTGCGCTCTACCGAGCCAGTAATGACTCCAAACTGGTCTCCAGATGGTAAGCGTTTAGTGTATGTATCATTCGAGCGTAGAGCACCAACTATCTATGTTCAGGATATCTTCACTAAGAAGCGTACTAAGCTTGCTTCATTCCCAGGCTTAAACTCTTCACCAGCTTGGTCACCAGATGGCAACAAGATTGCATTTACTCTGTCTAAGGACGGCCAGCCAGAAATTTATTACTACGATCTGGTAACCTCTAAGTACCATCGTGTAACTAACAACCGTGCTATTGATACTGAGCCATCTTGGTCATCAGACTCTAAGCGTATATACTTCACCTCAGAGCGTGGTGGTCGTGCACAGATTTATGCTGTGGATATTGGCACTAACGAAGCTGAGCGTATTACCTATCAGGGCGCTATGAATTTATCAAGCCGTCCAATTCCAGGTTCTGATGCTCTGATTGTTATCACTAGACAAAATGGCTACCGTGTAGCTCGTGTAGATAAGGATGGTTCCATCTACATGCTGACTACCTCTAACTTAGACGAGTCACCTTCCGTTGCTCCTAATGGTTCAATGGTTATTTACTCAACAGTTTACAAAGGCCGTAAGGGTCTAGCTCTTGTTTCAACCGATGGTCGTTTCAAGGCAAATCTTCCTTCAAGCAACAACGGCGAAATCAGCGCTCCATCTTGGGGCCCATTGCCTGAAAAATAGGCACTTACTGATATCTAGCTTATTGCATACAGGCAATTAAGGATTTTTTATTATGAAGATGAGACATTACTTAGCATTGTTTGCAGGCGTAATGATGTTTGGCCTGACAGCTTGCTCCACCTCAACCGAAGACGGTGCGTTGATTGAAGATGGCAATGGCATGGATAACATGTCAGGAGACGTATTCGTTGAGGATAACTTAGGTTATGGCGGTATCGATGAGAACGTTATGACCGGCGTTGATTCATCTGGCGCTTTAGTAATTGGCGATCCAAATGCACCACAAGGCGGTCTTTACGATCCTAACTACTCAGGCCCACAGGCTCTGCGCGAGAACAACACTGTTTACTTCAAGTACGACTCTGATCAGATTCAAGATCAGTACGTATCTGTAATGCAGGCTCATGCTCAGTACTTACGTGATAACCCAGATTCTCGTATCATCATCGAAGGTCACACCGACGAGCGTGGTACCCCTGAGTACAACATCGCTTTAGGTGAGCGTCGTGCTCGTGCTGTAGCCCGCTACATGCAAAACTTAGGTGTTGATGTAAACCAGCTCTCTATCGTTTCATACGGTGAGGAGAAGCCTTTAGACCCAGGTCACGCTGAGGCTTCATGGCAGAAGAACCGCCGCGCTGTTATCAACTACTAATACCTTAGTGCTTAATAAGTACTGCAAAGGCATCATAACTTTAGATGCCCATGCATCACTTATTTAGCAGCTAAGATTCCCCGCAAAACCCCCGTAGGCATAGCTTTCGGGGGTTTTGCGTTTTTAGATCCTGCTATTTTGCAATTACCATCAGTCCAGCACCCATCAATAACACAAGCACCACCGCTATCCATATCCAAGGCCAATGAGCATCATTTTCTAAAAGAAAAGATAATTCAGTGCATTCCTTCTTCACCAAACAAAGCACAGTCCGTTCATCCTCATCCAAGCCTGTCCAGCCAAGCTAAGCCATTTAAGACCAGCGAATCCTCATTCATGCCTGTCCAGCCAAGCTAAGCCATTTAAGACCAGTGAATCCTCATTCATGCCTGTCCAGGCAAGCTAAGTAAAACCAGGGCATTGGTGTTCAAGACTAGCAAAGGCATTTGTATCCAAGGTTCAGTGCGGCCAATAATCAATATCCTACAAATACTCGTTAGGTCTTAATAATGGTGCATTAACCATACGTTTGAACGGCTTTTGATGTGATTTACTTCCTATTTTGGGCTAAATGAGAGCAAATTGTGCACTTTTATTTATCAAAGGGCATTTTTCTAGCACCGAAAAAATGCATGTAGTTATAGCGCATTGACCAAAAAATCTTCAAAAGCTTACAGTTAAAACACATTCGGTAATCAATGTATTCATAACACTGCAGTCGCTTAGGCGACGTAGGCTGCAAAACTAAATGTTGCTTGCTGTACCCCTCAGTTAATACTACTTAATCCAAGGTAGCCAAGTGTTGATTGCTCTGATGAGTTAGGTAGGAAAGCGCAGCGGCGCATTGCGAGAAAAGAGCACTTTTAATGTGCATCTAGTGGAGATTTTTCATGAAAACCAAAGCTTTAGTAGGCAGCCTCTTTGCTGTCACACTCTTCTTAACTGCCTGCGGCGGTGACGATAACCAAAAGACCGCTCAAGCTACTTCTGCTAGTGAGCAGGTCATGAAGGTAGGCGTTTGTCCAGGCCCATATGGTTATATGGTTGAGAGCGTGATTGCCCCGCTATTAACTGAGGAAGGCTACAAGGTTGAGGTCATTACTTTTAGTGACTATGTACAGCCAAATTTAGCTTTAGATAGCGGTGATATCCAGGCTAACTTATTCCAGCACCAGGCTTACTTTGACAATTTTGTTGAGACTCAAGGCGTTAAGCTTGAGTCAGTTATTAACGTCCCAACCTTAGGCATGGGCGTATTCTCAGCTAACATCAAATCATATGATGAGCTTAAGGCCGGTGACAAAGTAGCTATTGCTAATGACCCAGTTAATCTTGGCCGTTCTTTAGATGTGGCGCAAAAAGCAGGTCTTATCAAGCTCAACAAGCAAGTTAATGACAACAAGGCTAGCATCGCTGATATCACTGAGAACAAATACTCTCTTGAGTTTGTCCCAATGGACGCAGCTCAGATTGCTCGTTCTTTAGATTCTGTAGCCATAGGCTTTGTACCTGGCAACTTTGCCTATGCTGCTAACTTAGATTTTTCTAAGGCCCTGAGCGTCGAGGATGTCAAAGAGCCAATTAAGAACGTAGTAGCCGTCAAGGCCGACAATAAGGCCTTAAAGGACCTCTTTTACAAGGTCATCCACTCACAAAAGTTCAAAGACGCTATTGTAAAGGATAGCAAGTTTGATCAATTCACTCGTCCTGTATGGTGGGATGAGGTAGCAGCCACTGATGAGTCCGCTGACACCGCCGCTGACGCAGCCACAGCTACCTCAGATGCCGCCCCTGCTGCAGAGGGCGCACCTGCAGATGATGCAGAGGATGCTGCAAAGGGCGACAAGACAGCCATGATGTTATCTCCTAAGTTTGCTGAGACCTTAGTTAAGGTAGCAGCCTAATATTACTGATGCTTTTAAAGCCACATTAACGTAAAAGACAGAGGATAGGTCTTTGAAGTGGTCTTAAAGCAAGGCTCGTCTAAGTAATTGAAGTGCAGTCATCAAGGCAGAGTGGGGATATCTATGTCCTTAGCTGTCGTGAGCATTTGATTTTTTTGATGCGTATGGCTGCACTTAGGAGAACATCATGATTCGCTTTGAGGATGTATCTGTTAGGTTTGGCGATTATGTAGCTGTTGATAACGTGTCGCTGCATGTACAAAAGGGCGACTTTTACGGAGTGCTAGGCCAGTCAGGTGCTGGCAAATCAACTTTAGTGCGTACTGTGAACTTGCTGCAAAAGCCAAGCTCAGGTCGTGTCATAGTTTCAGGTAAAGAGGTAAGTGACAAACTAAGCGCTCAAGAGCTGAGTGCTATGCGCCTTAAGATCGGTATGATCTTTCAGCACTTTAACCTCATCAAAAATGCCTCAGTTTTTGAAAATGTAGCCTTCAATTTAAAGGCTTGTGGTGCAAGTCGCTCTGAAATTGAAGAAAAAGTCCCTAAGCTCTTAGCTTTAGTGGGACTGTCAGGCAAAGAGAGTGTCTATCCACCATCACTATCAGGTGGTCAAAAGCAACGTGTGGCAATTGCACGTGCCTTAGCTAATGATCCTGAGATCTTACTGTGTGATGAGGCTACTTCAGCTTTAGATCCAGATACCACAGGTGAAATCGTAGCGCTGCTTAAAAAGCTCAAACAAGAGCGAAATCTAACTGTACTTTTCATTACCCATCAAATGGAAGTCGCCAAAAGCTTGTTTAACAAGGTGGCTCTGATGGCAAATGGCCGTGTGGTAGAAAACGGCAGTACTTACGATCTCTTTGCAAAGCCAAGTTCTGCATACGGCAAGGCAATGATTGCACGTCATGATGCCTTGTTGCTGCCACGTCAGCTTCTTGAAAGTGAGGACAATCTTTACGAGATTACTTACAAAGAAGAGCAAGCTTACGACAGTGTTATTGCTCAGGCCATTAAGCGCTTTGATGCAGACATTAGTATCTTAGGCGGTCGTATTGAGTATATTGCTGATAAGCCACTAGGCAATCTCATTATCTCGGTGCGTAAAGCCAATGTAGACCATGGTCAAGTGCTAGATTTTATTGGGCACAGTGCCTTTATCAAGACCATCAAAGAGCACGGCCAAGTATTAGTAGATCTAAACTCTAAAGCCATGGACTCAGTAGCTAATATTGATTATGGCACTCACACTAAGTCAGTTGAGACTAAGGAGTAACCATGTTAGACGCTACTTTAGAAATTCTTTCTCGTGAGTTTGCTAAGGCTGCCTGGGAGTCGACCATCATGCTCGGCATCTCTACTGTGCTTGGTGTTATCTTTGGTCTTATTTGTGGCTTGGTACTCTACCTTAGCGATCACAAGGACTTTATTAACTCTCGCAAGCTCAACTCAGTACTTGGTTACATCGTAAATGTAGTGCGCTCCATTCCTTTTATTATCTTAGTGGTGTTCACACTGCCATTTACCTTTGCGCTTATTGGCACCAAGATTGGTCCAGTAGCAGCTGCAGTGCCTTTATCTATCTGCGCCATTGCTTTTTATGCCCGTCTAGTTGAAGGCTCATTAAAGGAAGTTGATGCAGGTGTGATTGAGGCAGCGATTGCGTCAGGCGCAAGCAAGTCACTCATCATTAAGGATGTTTTGTTAGTTGAGGCGGCACCTGGCTTAATTCGTGGCTTTACCGTGACCTTCATTAGCCTCATCGGTTTTTCTGCCATGTCTGGCATGGTCGGTGGCGGCGGTATTGGAAACATTGCCATTATGTATGGCTATTACCGCTACGAAACCGGTGTGATGCTCTTTGTCATTGTCTTCTTGGTGCTCTTTGTACAGTTAGTACAGTACCTTGGTGACAAGTGGGCCAACAATCTTAGCAAATAGCAACCACAAGCACCTCACTACCACATCAGACATTTTTACCCAATAAATGCCGAAAAGCCGATAATTCATAAGCTAAACGTGCCACAAACTAGGCCACAGTGCCTTAATTAAGTTAAGAGTGGCACCAGCGACGGCCTTGCACCTGCAGCTGCACCTGCAGCTGCAACTGTAAGGCCGTTGCTGCACCGGCAGCACAAAGTACATAATTGCTGCTAAAGCCTCTACAGCTACTAGGCAAGCTCATAGCAATTAATTGCTAATAGCTAAAGGAGCTACTGAGCAGCGATGGTGAGCATTTGCTGTCCTGACAAGTACGTTGCAGCGTCAGCTACTAAAAGCGCTGCATCTTGCTGGCGGCGTAAGCGCTAAGCTGTAGAGCTGTGCCATAGAGCTAGGCAAGGTAGCGCAGTTCAGGGCACGCATGAGACTGCAGCTTGATAGAGGCTGTAGCTCTTAGGCGTAATCAGATGTCGGTGGGATCGCGGGGCATTAAGCTCGTTACAGCGTGGATGTGAGGGTGTGGCTGTGGGTCGTAAAAACGATTAATTTTGGAGTGGCTAGGATTTTTTACTCCTGGCTAAAAGAATATGCAAAGCAATAACTTAGCTTTAGATAAGAGCCTCACTAAGCTTAAAGATGAGCTTAGTGCTGATGCTCAATTAGTAGTTGGTAGAGCCATTGATGAGCATTTGTTAACCGACTTTTTAGGCCACAAGGTTGGTAATGCTGCAGTCTATGTAAAGGTTGCCTCTGCTGCGGATGTACAAAAGGCAGTAGAGTGGGCCTATGAG
Source organism: Anaerobiospirillum succiniciproducens DSM 6400 (assembly GCF_000482845.1). Classification (GTDB taxonomy): domain Bacteria; phylum Pseudomonadota; class Gammaproteobacteria; order Enterobacterales; family Succinivibrionaceae; genus Anaerobiospirillum; species Anaerobiospirillum succiniciproducens. The sequence goes on along the minus strand of NZ_AXWV01000056.1, from coordinate 21,044 downwards.
CACAAGCAATGCGTTACCGTGCGTGGAGCAGGTACTAACCTAGTAGGCTCAACTATTCCTCAAGGTGGCATTGTCATTGATGTCAGTGGACTTAATCGTATCTTAGAGCTCGATGAGGACAATAGAACTATTGTTGTTGAGCCTGGCGTACTGCTTTGTCACTTGCAAGCTTATGTTGAGGAGCGTGGCTTATTCTATCCACCAGATCCTGCCGAAAAGAACGCCACCATTGGCGGTAATATCGCTACTAATGCTGGCGGCATGCGAGCAGTTAAGTACGGTGTTACACGTGACTATGTATTGGCACTTGAAGTGGTGACCCCTCAAGGCAAGCTCTTAACCTTAGGCACTAAGTGCCTAAAAGATAGTACTGGACTAAATCTTAAGCATTTGATGATTGGTTCGGAAGGTACTTTAGGCGTTATCACTAAGTGCTATTTACGCCTTATCGACAAGCCTGAGAGTACTTGCCATGCCTTAGTAGGCTTTAAGTCACTTAATGAGGCAATCATCTCTGTAAATGAGATTAAGCGTGCACTGCTAGAGCCTACCGCAATTGAGTTTGTGGAACGCAAAGTTATTGCTATTGGTGAGGAATTTGTTGGAAAGTCATTCCCGCTGTCACAGTGCACTGCATATCTCGTCGTCACTTTTGATGGTCAAGAAGGGGAGGCACATGAGCGCTTATTGAGATGCGCTCAAGTACTCAAAGAACATCATGACATTGAGTTCTTAGCACTTGATGATGAGCAAACTGCTAACACTGTCTGGACAGTACGCTCAGCCTTAGCCAAGGCCGTTCAAGCCTCTGGTATTTGGGAGCCTGTAGATACTGTTGTGCCATTAAGCTCCATTGCCGACTTTGTAGACTATGTATCAGAGCTATCGGCGAAGACTGGTGTGCGTATCCTTGCCTTTGGTCATGCAGGTGATGGCAATGTGCATCTGTGCATTCTCAAGGATGATTTAGCCGTCTCTTTATGGCCTGAGACCTTAAAGAATATCTTGTCATCACTCTACCATCGAGTTTATGAGCTTGGTGGCAAGGTAGCAGCTGAGCATGGTCTAGGCCGTCATAAGCGTGATTTCTTCTTATCTGAGGTTAATGCAGACGAGCTAGCCCTCATGAGAGCGATTAAGTCAGCCTTAGACCCAGATAACTTATTCAATCGTGGCAGTGGCTACTCTCAATAGCTCATAAATAGATACAGCATAAGAGGCCTCAAGTAAACTCATAGCAATAGCAATAGCTATAGGCATTAAGCCTCTTATTCCATGCCACTGTCACTTAATTTATTCCCAAAGGAAAAATCAGCAGCAGAGCATCCACTTGTCCACCTCACTATGAGCTCTATAGCCTGATCTCACATGCTAATAAAAGCGAGGCATACACAGAGCTTAGTTACTGTGGCAGAGTCTATTAAAGCTTAAGATCGCAAGGTCGAAAGATTACAAGCCATAAGATCTTGCTCTGAACCTGTTAACTGCTCTTGGCACCATGTGCAGAGCGCAATATGTTGCAGTATGCGCTGATTGCAGCTATCAACAGTTTGCTGCTATGTGCTCTCTGCTGCTCTATGCACTCTCGTGTGCGGGCGCTATATTATGTGCGCAAGGCATTGTTACGCGGTGCATGCTCGTAACTTGCCATGCTGAGCTCGGGCCGGTAATGGCTTTGCGAAGGATTTGACCTTCAAATGGCATTGCAAGGCTAGCCTTTTAGTTTGCCTTGCAGGGCGTGCTCTTTTGGGACTATTTGATTAAAAAGAGATAATCGATGCAAACTTCATTACGTACCGCTTCATTTACCGACTCGGTTATTCGTCGCATGACTCGAGTTTGTCTCAAATACGATGCTATTAATCTTTCTCAGGGCTTTCCTGATTTTGATCCGCCACAAGAGCTCACTGAGTGCTTAAGTAAGGTAGCTTTAACCGGCCCACATCAGTACGCCATTACTTGGGGTGCGCAGAATGTACGTGAGGCTTTAGCTAAGAAGATTGAGCACTTCTCAGGACAAAAGGTAGATCCCAATAGCGAGCTAGTGATTACCTGTGGCTCGACTGAGGCCATGATGGCTAGTGTTTTAGCTACAGTAAACCCAGGGGATAAGGTAGCAATCTTCTCACCTTTTTATGAGAACTACGGTGCTGACTCTATCTTATGCGATGCTCAGCCAATCTATGTTCCGCTCAAGCCACCAGCCTTCACCTTTGATGAGCAGGAACTAGAGAACGCTTTTAAGCAGGGAGCTAAAGCACTTATCTTATGTAATCCATCTAACCCATGCGGTAAGGTCTTTACTCAAGAAGAGCTGGAGACTATCTGCAAGATTGTGAAGCGCTATGATGCCTTTGTGATCACTGATGAGGTATATGAGCACATCATCTACAAGCCATATAAGCATATTCACTTAGCTACTATGGATGGCATGAAAGAGCGTACTTTAGTGTGCAACTCTTTTTCTAAGACTTATTCCATTACTGGCTGGCGTTTAGGCTATGTACAGGGACCTGCGCACATTATCGATGCGGTACGTAAAGTACACGACTTTTTAACCGTAGGCGCTGCAGCTCCACTGCAAGAGGCTTTAATTGCAGGACTTACCTTGCCAGATAGCTATTATGAAGATCTTCAAGAAAAGTATGAGCAAAAACGTGCGCTCTTTTGCTCAGGTCTAGATGAGATTGGTCTAAGTTACTATAGCCCTCAGGGTGCTTATTACGTACTAGTAGATATTGGTGACTTTGGCTATAGCTCAGATCATGAGTTCTGTGAGGACTTAGCTGCGAAAGTTGGTGTAGGCGCAGTACCAGGTTCATCCTTCTTCAAAGAAGATGTCCAAAACTACATCCGCTTCCACTTTGCCAAAAAAGACGAAACTCTCAAAGCCGCACTCGAGCGCCTTAAGAACATCTATACCCTTAAGCGCTAAGACCATCAAAAAAGCCCGATCGGCCTTATCTACTTGCCCTTTGCAAGGATAAAGATAACTTGGCCTTATCTACTTGCCCCTTGCAAGGATAAAGCTAACTTGGCCTTATCTACTTGCCCCTTGCAAGGATAAAGCTAACTCGGCCTTATCTACTTGCCCCTTGCCAAGGATAAAGCTAACTCGGCCTTATCTTCTTGCCACTTGCCAAGGATAAAGCTTACACAGCCTTATCCTTGGTCTGTCTTAGCTGCAAGCATCAGTTCATTCAAGACCAATACAATCCATGAAAAAGATGTAAGTGCTCTTGGCCAATATAGGCTCTTCAAAAGAGTTAAGCTTTCAAGCCGCTCCAGAGTTTCTACGGACTCTTATCTGCTGACACCATATCTTTGTGACTTTAAAACCATAGCTATGGCATGGCCTAGCAACCTGAACATGTTCCTTCTACGTAAGCAATAGCCAAGCTTAGTATTGAACGTCATACATAAACCATAGCAGTTGAGCAATTAACAGCAGGTATTTTAGAAGGGAGCGCTACGTACCGTATTGAGATCGGGGGAACTTGATGCTCTCTGAGTGGTTAATTAACCTAGGATGGTTGCCGTTACAGGCACTTTACAGATGGTAAAACGTGCGCGGGCACAAAAAATGTTGAGCTAAGTAAAACCTTAGGCCGTTTTGACACTACAATAGAGGATGCAACCTCAAAGAGGGGTGCCTAGAAGTTCAGGGCCTAAGGATACAGCTTAGGGCTAAGCCTAAGATCTGCTGTCCTTGGTAGGATCAGTGCCTAAAGGAGTTTTTGATGGATAAGCCTAAGTCAATTATGATGTGGAGAGCCTCAGAGAAGCTTGCACATATCCTTACTGAAGAATACCTGTTAGGTGGATCTAATAACGCCAGCCTCTGGTCTTTAGGCGATAAAGAGTTCGACAAAGAGTGCTCTAACCTTGACCCAGGCACCTTGGTCTTGCTCTTTAGACAAGAAGATTCTTTTTACTACGTAATTGGCGGCGCATACTTCTTACGCTGGAAGTCCTTAAGCGTACGTGATGCTTGGGATTTATACGGCGTACATAATGGCGCTTATAACTTTGATGACTTTGTAAACGACATTAAGCAGCGTGGCGGTAATGAGGATAGCTCCTTATCCATGGCACAGCTTGCTCATACCTTCATCTTCGATACAGGCGATGTGATTAAGCTGCCTCATGAGCTTGATCAGTACATTAGCGAAAGACATCAGTTTACACTGCCATTAAGCGAGCCTTGTGGTCGTTACCTTAAGTCCCGTGTGCTTGAAAGACGCGACAACTACATTTCCAATGATGGCGCTGATTGGCATGGAATGTACTATGCTGCATCACATCGTAACTCCAAGACATATGTAGCAGAGTTCCAAGCTCGTGTCTTGAATGCCTACGATTTCCGCTGTGCAATCTCAGGTGTTCGTGCTGTACCGGTACTTGCTGTTGCGCATATCCAGCCTTTCTATGACTCTAAATTCCAAAAGTCAGCTAATGGTGTAGTACTGCGTCAAGACCTATATCAGCTCTTCAAGACTGGCTATATCACCTTTATCTATACTGACGGGGGGCAAAAGTTAGTTGCTAAGGTTAGCTCCACCGTACGTACTGCCTATGGTGAGGACTACATGGCCTATGATGGTAAGGAGTTAATCCTTCCTGCCGATCGCAGTGCTTGGCCAGATCCACGCTATGTACTGTGGCACAACAAAAACTGCTTTGAAAACTGGCTCAAGGTTGGCGGTGTTCACTCATAGCCATTAACTTGCATTTGAGCAAGACCAACACAATCTTAGCTCACAAGCTCAAACATCACTACAACGGCTGCCTAGTGCAGCCGTTTGCACATCATAACCCTTCATCAATAGCTATCCCACCAATCCCGCTAACCGAACTATCTATCAAGCTAGACAACCCGCATGCATGCAAACAGGAAAGGGGTCAGCAAGCAAAATAGCGAGCAAGCAAGCAATCAATCTAACAATCATGCTGTCACTGCATTCAAAATCCATGTATGCATTCACGCAGTCAGCTCTTTCACAAGTCACGTATGCATTCACGCACTCTATCCATCATGCAATCAATACAGCTATTACTACCTGTAAGCTGAGCATCAAGATAAGGCCTCACCCGCTGTCAATGCACTGTGGCTATAGGCAAGTGCAGTGCGAGAAAGACGAAGGATCTTACTGAAAAGAAAAACTGCAGGCGGCATGATAAAACATGGTGGAATGTGCGACAAACTATATTTGCAACTGCTTCTGTGTGCGGGCGCTGAAAAGAAAGTGTGGCTAGGTAGGCGCTGATGCTGATGCGTTTTTGTGTGCGCTGAGAATAAAAAAGCAGTCGAGTGAAACACCTGACTGCTTTATTTCTTAACTGCAATTTGCGCTGTTGGGCGCTAGATTATGATGGAGGCCTACACATTAGTAGGCCTTATGCGCACAGTCTTGCTATTAAGATTAGCTGTGCTTTGGGTGAGTCTTGAAGAATGAGAGTTCCTTTAAGAGGTCATTGAGGTCTTTAGTGGTGCCTTCCATAACTCCATACTGATGCTGAGCATCTTCACGCATGTCGGAGGCAACCTGAGTGATGGTCTGCATGTGGCCGGAGATTTCACCAGTTGCGGCAGTCTGCTCTTCTGCTGCAGTTGCAATCTGGGTAATCTGAGTATTAACGGCGCTTACGTGCTCATTAATGTCGCTTAAGATGGTCATAATCTGCTCTGCATCAGAGGCCACGATATCCATATTGGCAACAGAGTCATTAATGGAACTAGTAGCAGTGGCAGCCTCTTCTTGAATGCTCTTAACCATGCGAGAAATCTCTTGGGTAGAGCTTGAGGTGCGAGATGCTAACGCACGAACTTCATCAGCAACCACGGCAAAGCCACGGCCTGCCTCACCAGCACGAGCTGCCTCAATAGCTGCGTTTAAAGCCAGTAAGTTAGTCTGAGCAGCGATATCGTCAATAGTGGAAACGATAGAGCCAATATCGTTGGTCTGACGAGCCAGATTCTCAATCTTGGCAGCGTTATCCTTAGTGTGCTCGCTTTGCAGACGAATGTTGCTAACTGCACTGTTAACCTTTTCTACACCACCATTGGTGATCTCACGACACATTTTGGAGCTTGCAGCTGCGCTTTCACAGTTATGAGCAATATCTGTAGTGGTAGATACCATTTGGTCAGCTGCAGCGGCTACAGTTACAGACTGGTTTTGGATGCTGTCAGATACGTCAGTCATGCGCTTAGCAATCTGCTGCAGATCCTGCATCTGTTTTTGTAGTTTCTCAGAGTCAGTCTTAGTCATAGAGATGACGTCTGATAAGGTATTACGCATGGCCTTGAGCATCTTCTGACTCTTGCCAAACTCATCTTTGTAACCATCTTGAATGCTTACAGAGAAGTCACCCTTGTTTAGGTTATCTAAAAGTGCAATTTGGTGTTCGAGTGATTTGGAGATGTAGTTAGATATCATCATGGCTAAAGACAAAGCTACGATTGCGCCTAAAATGGTCATAGCAATGTCGACGTAGATAGTTGCCTTGTCAGTAGACTTAGCAAAAAGCTCAATACAGAACTTATTTTGGAGCTTAAAGATCTCAGAGGCATTCTGAATGCCCTTAAAGACAACAGGCTCAGCCTTCGCCATGTAGATTTCGTAGGCTGTTTGCAGGTCGATATTGTTGCCACGCAGACGAGGGATGACTTCTTTATCGACGATGCCTAAGGCAGTGTAGATATTGTTACGCAGAGCACTAGCAGTTTGGTTGTACTGAATAGTACCTAAATAATCTACGTTGATAACATCAGCGGCTTTACGCAGATCGTTTACTGCTGCCACAGTCTCTGATTGTAAGTTAGGGAAGCTTTCGCCAGCTGCTGCGTCAGATAAGTCGGAGCTTAAAAGATGCTCAAGGTTCTCGAGGCCATCTTTGATGTTGTAAATACGGGTAAATGCACCGTTAAGTACATCTTCTACTGTAGTTGCGTTCTTTTGAACATTGTTTAAAGAGACGATAGTAGTTACAGAAACAACTAAGTTGATGAGAATAACAACTAAGAAGCTAGTTAGAAGCTTCGCTCTTGTGCTCATATTAAAAAAGAAAAGCATAGGTTTTGCCTTTTTAAGCTCGCAAATTCAATGACGCAACGCTATCGTGCCTTAAGCTTTATTTATTATCACATTAGATGCCTATAAATAAGCATTCATATGTACTAGCAAGTAGTATTACAAGTTATGTAATCTTAGCTAAAGCTCAAGTACAAGGTGTGAATAGGTCGTGACCTAAACAAGAGGACAGACCTATGCTTGCAAAGAGAGCACAGGCAGCAAATCAACAACGTATTGCCAAGACTAACTAAAATCAGCCTGGCTAGTACATAGGTTGACAGCCAATCCAAGCGCAACTTAGCAAGGGCTACAGTGTTACAAAATATGAATTCACAATTTAAAGTTATGCCAACAAGATACTAAAACGGATAGCAGTACTTGTTGATGCTATACAGTGCTATCTCAAGCAGACTTAAGGTGCTAAGCATCAGAGAGAAGCAAGACTAGCAATGCATAACATCGTCGATCAAGTTGACGGCCTTGCATTGAAGAGAGTCGCTCAACTAACAACTCAGATCAATGCGCACAAAGCAGCTATAGTCAGGTAATGTAAAATCACGACTAAGGCGATAGCTGTATAAAGTCAAAACTGACAAAACGGCTATTTGCTTTGTGTATAAGTTATGTTAATGCAAATGTATCAACATAACTAAGAAACAAGTAAACATAAGCCTAGATAGGCAAAATGTATACTTGAGTGTCGTGCAAATTGTAAAGCATAGTATGAGTAAATTACACAAAGCTTTATGTATTCATACTTGATAAAAATTCGCAAGACTTTTGTTCTCTCAAGCATGTTACCACTGCCAATATGCTTTGACAAACACAACTCACTCAAAAAGATGGCCTGCATGTTTTGTTTAGTTTGAGCAATCCCATATATTTGGAGTTTTTATCCATACATAAATAATTAATAAAAGAACGTGGCCTGCTACATGCCCAATGATTGCGCAACATTTTTATGATTTTTCTGTGACGTTTCTCAAATTAAACGCATCAAATAGTAAGCAACGAACCCCCAAAAAGGGCAGCCAATGCGAAAAACTCGTCAATCGTATAGCCACCACTAAAGACCAGTAACAAATATTGTTTACTAAAGAGCAGTCACGAGGATAGTTTACGAACGAGCAGCCATCATATTGGTAACCAAAGATCAGTAAGAAATATTGGTAGCTACAAGTCTTTATTGCAGGCCATGCCGACAAGTGAAAGGAAATAGACTACAAATTCATAGCAAGCATGGCATAGTGTTATGCTTAGACTAAATGAACAAGATCAGTACGAGAGAAGGTCATGGCCACGTTTAGAACTCATGCTCTTAGTCTTGAGCAGGACATTATGATGCTATCAAAGCAGCATCCCATGATGCACGTTTTGTATAGCCACATAGGAAACAAGGTTATCAAGCTGCATGACGATCTGTGGAAAGGTCTTGTCTATACCATCATGGGACAACAGCTATCCAATAAAGCCTTAGTTAAAATCATCTCAAAAGTACCAGACGAACTCATTGCATCGCCGCAGAGTCTTAAGCATGCAATTGAGCAACAGTTGCACGAAGATCAGCAAGACAAGAAAGATCACGAAGGGAATAAAGCTCTTAAAGAACAGTCTAATGACTTGAGCACCCAGATGCTTGCCTCTAAGCCAACTCAAATGGTAAGTAGGGCACTGCCATTTTCTCAGGCTAAGCTATCAAGCATGCTCGAGCTGTGTGAGCGCTTTATTAGCAAGGAGCTCAGTGAGGATAGCTTGCGTGGCATGAGCACAGATAACAGACATGCAGCACTTATCTGCATCAAGGGAATTGGTCCTTGGTCGCTGCAGATGATGGACATGTTTATCTTTAATGACCAGGATGTATTTGCTAGCGGCGATCTTGGCGTCATACAAGCACTCTACGCAATTGAGGGCAAAGAGCGAAATCCAAAAGCTAGCAAGAAAGAATTAGAGAGCTTTGTAGCGCCATATGCAAAGCATTTTAGTCCATACGGTACCTGCTCTACTGTCTATCTGTGGCACTTCAACACTCTGCCGCAGCAAGCTCAAGAGAAAATCCAATACGAATACAGGCAACTAAGAAAGAGGTAAGAGTAGATCCTTAGAAGCGACACTAATTAAGAGTGGATCAAGATAGGAATGATGAACTTAAGCAAAGGCCTAAAAGTGAAAAGTAATGAGTTTATAAAAAACAGCAAATGTAGTGTCCATCAATAGATAAAGCCGCTCAATGAGCGGCTTTTTCGTAATTATCTTAGATTATCTAAGATGCTAGCAACTAAACTGGATTCTTAGCTGCATGCTCTTCGTAAGTTTCGAGCTTAGCATTACGGAAGTGTAAGTAAGAAAGAACGGCAACCATAATGATTAAGCCAGTGGCTAAGCTTAAGAAGAGGCTGTGAGTGAAGCCTGCGACGACGTAACCACAGAAAGCAGATGAAGCAACAATCAGGGCAAAAGGCAGCTGGGTTGAAACGTGTTCAATGTGTACGCAGCCTGAGCCTGCTGAGGAGAGAATCGTGGTATCCGAAATTGGGGAGCAGTGATCACCGAATACTGAGCCTGCTAAGGTAGCAGAAAGAGTGATGGTGATAAGAGCGCCAGTTGGATCGATTGCCTGAGCTACTACAACCACGATAGGAATGAGAATACCGAAAGTACCCCATGCAGTACCAGTGGAGAATGATAAGAAGCCAGCAATTGCGAAGATGATAGCAGGTAAGAAGTTACCTAACAGACCCATGTCGTTCTCAACGATGCCAGAGATGAATACTGGAGTCTGGAGTAAGTCACGGCATACACCGGAAATGGTCCAGGCTAATACCAGAATCATGTTGGCAGGGATCATGGCCTGAATGCCCTTTAACACGCCGTTCATGAACTGCTTTAATGTCAGGAGACGACGGCAAACGAACATTACGAAGGCAACAACTAATGCTGCGAATGATGCCATAACCAGAGCAGGGCCAGCAGAGGTGTTACCAAAAGCACCGCCTAATGTGTGGTAGGCAGGATCAGCACCCCAGTAGCCGCCAACGTAGAGCAGAGATAACACTGCAAATACGATGAGAGCAAGGATAGGTACGATCATGTCGAGTACGCCACCCTTATCGGTAACTACGTCGATGTTGTCGTGATCGTTGCTTGCACCACCTTCAACGCCATTCTTGATAGCGTCGATTTCTGCGCGGCGCATCTGACCAAAGTCAAAGTTACCTAAGGCAACTAAGATAACCATGGTTAAGCACAGAAGAGCGTAGAAGTTCCAAGGGATGGTTGATACGAATGCTTCCATCTCAGACTCGAAAGCGCCAGTGCTCTTGAGGTTAGAGCCAACTGCAGCTGCCCATGAAGAGATAGGGGCAATAATACAGATTGGAGCGGCAGTAGAGTCGATGATGTAAGCAAGCTTAGCACGTGAGATGCGATACTTATCAGAGATAGGACGCATAACTGTACCAACTGTTAAGCAGTTGAAGTAGTCATCAATGAAGATGAATGCGCCTAAGAATGAAGTAGATAATAGAGCACTCTTACGATTCTTAATCTTCTTAGTAGCCCAGTCGCCATAAGCACGAGAACCGCCAGCCATGGCGATTACGTACACTAACGAGCCCAGCAATGAACAGAAGATAACAATGTTGAAGTCAACTTTGTTGACCATCACTGTAAAGGCGTTCTGCACTGTTGAAATGATAGTGAAATCTTGACCCATACCTAAGGTATAGATCAGAGTACCGCTTAAGATACCGATGAGGAGGGATGAGAATACCTCCTTGGTCATCAGCGCTAAGACCACAGCAATCACAGGTGGCAAAATGGATAGCCAACCAGCGTAATACGGTTCCATGAGTCGACCTCAATCATTTTATGCACAGCTCGCTTAAGAATGGTCAAACTCAAAAACTTGATATTCAGACGCAACTAAACAGCCTAACGCTTTAAGCGCTACGCTTTCTTAAGACTAATACGTGCTGTGCAGCTCGCGACGACAAGCGAGCTAGTTAATTTACAAGACTTGCAAAGTTGCACAATGATTAAGCAATGCGCTTGTATGCAAGATGAAAGTGCACGCAATTATAGCATGCGGTATGTATCAAGCCATTAATGCACATATATAGTGCAATTATAGTAATCTAACCTAATTGACCTTACCATATGCTAAAAATTGCACCATATATGTGCAAATAATACTGCAGAAAACTACGTAAACTTACTGCACACAAGCAAAAGCATGCTCTACAGACAAAAAAAAAGCCCGCAAATGCGGGCCTTTATAAAAAAACTAGTATAAGCGGCACAAAGCCTAAAGAATCGCGCTCTAAAGGAATAATTACTGCTCTAATGAGGCAGGCTCAGCGCTCTTAGGCTTTGGCATGTTCTCTGGATTGAGCTTGTCCTTAGCATCTTCAGTAGCGCTACTGTCCTTACTCTTTGGCTCAGCCTTGCTTTCAGCGCCAATAGCTTCCTTAGCCTTCTCAATGCGCTCCTCGCTCTCTTTTTGCTTTTCCTCTGCTAACTCCTGACGAGCAGCAGCTTCTTTTCGGGAGGCATCTGCATAAACCTGACGATCGGCGCTAGATGGTTCAGCAGGAGCCATGGCTGCACGCTTGACTACCTGCATCTTGTCGATAGTAGCCTGAGGATCAGACTCTTCGCCTACATCAATGCTTACTTCACCATCGGTAACGTAGCGCTTGCCGTCTGGACCTGTCTCATATGTGTAAGTTGGAGAAGCAGCATACTGGCCACCTGCAGATTTGTGGGCTTGCTCGTGAACACGTACTTCCTGATCACGGGCCTTCATGTCCTCAATCTGCTGTAACTCTTCTTCAGTGAACTCTTCACCATTAGGCTTCTTTTGCTCGTTTGAAACCTTCTTTTCCTGTTCTGCAGGCTTTTGAGTTTCGCTCTTAGTATCGACTACTTCACCTTCAACATCTACTACGCCTTGCTCTTTGTCTGTAGTAGCTGGAGCTGCTTCCTTACCAAAATTACGGTAAGCATTGAAAGCAATATGGTGCTGATGAGCAAAGTGATTATCGCTAGTCTGATTCTGCTGAGTATTAGGAGTAGCTACTCTTACCTCAGTCTGTTGAGTCTGACCTTGTACTCGATCATTCTTCTGAGCACCGCTAATGCCCTGAGCATCATTCTTTTGAGTATTGATGAGGACATTATATTGATTGCTATTAATTCCGCCGATTGCTGCCATTTGTGACTCTCCAATTAGACGGCTGAATGGTTTGATCATACATAGGTATCGACTACCAGCCGAATGTAGATATTCTATTATACCCATACAAATGGGCTTTAAGACAAGTTGTGTGAGCAAGTTAAACCATGCATCACACTACTGTATATCGCTATTAGCAATAGCAAATTTAGTGCTTACCAAAACAAGCTGACGAAACACAACAAAACACACAACAAAACACGCCGTATACTCCGCAGATAATGCGTCGCACACGCTCCTCAATAACTTAAGACAAGTATCAGGAGCTTGCTACCGGAGCCTCAACAGATGCATCGACCGAAGGTGTAGAACCTGCAGACGGTGTTGAGCCAGCTGACACATTGCCTGAATCGATCTTAGGCTGGAGATTTATCTGTGGTTTTGAAGGCATGGCAACGCCAGAGGCGTTTGCAGGAATCTCATCAAAAGTACGCAGTATCTTGCCTCCACGTCTAGACTTGTCGGCATCACCATTGCGAGCTGCAATTTCCTTTTTGATCTTCTCTTGTTCTTCCTTGCTACGTTGCATACGCTCATGCATCAGCATGTTTTGCGCAATTTGAGCAAGGCGTTGAGCTTCTTTGTATATAGCTCTATCCGTCTCAGTTGGTTCGCCACCTGCTAAAGCAGCTTTTATGACACGGTGCATCTTGGAGATAGTCTCCTCAGGTGTCTTGCAAGGAGATATATCAATCTTGACTTCACCAGCTGTCTTGTAGCGCTTGCCATCAGGACCCGTCTCGTATTTGAAGCGTGGCTTTTCACAAAGATCACCGCCTGCAGCTAGTCTCGCATTGACCTTTGCCATTACCTTGAGCTCTTGCTTTTTCAGAGAGTCGATTTTGCGATACTCTTCGGGTGTGAGTTCTTTACGGCCTAATGCAGAAAGCTTTTTCTTACTCTCCTCAATGGACGCAAAAAGCTGATTTTTGAACTCTTCTTCAGCCTCTTGTTTGCCAAAGTTAAGATAAGCACTTCTTGCCTTATTACGGCTCATGCCCATTAGCTCTGGAGAAGTAGCTGCTGCTTTGAAGCTATGTAAATCAATGACATCATCGCTACTTGCAAAAACACTCTGAGCCGCTTTAGATGCATGACCTTGCACAGAGCGATCACCACTTAACTTAGCATCGCTACGCTGAAGATCACGACTATTGCTAATAGAGATAGGGAGCATATGATCCTCCTTTCAGATGCTAAAAAGGCAGCTAACAAGCTGCCTTAGAACAAACTATAAAAGAAGATTTTTACTTAAGTTAAAATGTTAACCAAGTAAGCTTAAGCCAAGCTGAGGACGGGTATTAGCCTGCATCAGCATTGAAGCAGCTGCCTGCTGAATGATGGACTGCTGAGATAAGTTAGCAGACTCTTCAGCAAAATCAGCATCACGAATACGGCTACGTGCATCGGCTTCATTAGCAGCCACATTAGACTGATTGCGGATGGAGCTCTCAAGACGATTTTGGATCATAGCACACTATGTAAGATTTCAAATTATAACATATTTTAAAAATTTTTACAATAGCTTTGGCTTAAAAAAGCGGAATTATTGGATTTTTTTATGAATAGCATACAATTTTAAGCTAAATGGGTTGTTATGCTATTTACAGTCATTTTTGCGTGATGTGAGTCACAAAATAATTAACACAAAACGGTTTACAAAATTAGCTAAGATTGGCCGGAGGGGATTGACAAATAGAAAAGTCCATAAAATGGGGGTTTTAGGTTCGAAAATTCGATATTTATCGGCAATTTTGCGTTTTTATGGGCGTGACAAAGCGATGCTGCTTTTTCAAGCAACATTACAGGTGAGAGTTTTACTGCTGGATACGGGACTAGCTGAGTAGATTTACAAGCACATCTACAGTCAATCTAGCTTGAGTGACCCTTTGCGTAACTCGATATATAGCCTCGTTAATCAATGCAGGCATTCTGTCCTTGTGCTGCCTTGCAAACAACATTGATTCTACGACTCTGTAATCAGAGCGTCTTTCAAAGCTAGCAATGTTTAATCTGCTTTGTTTGCAATTTTCAACGATTATTTCTTCAGTGCGAGCAAACAACGGCTTGTTACTCTGAGGAAGAGCATTGATATCGTGTTTCTTAGAGCAGCATGGAATGCCCAACTTAATGTAGTTGAATGAGTTAGCTATGCTACGGTTAATTAATGGGTCTCTATGTACTGACATCATCGATAAGCCAATAGCATAACCTGGAGCTGCGAAGGCAAGAGCTGGATCAATACCATGCTTAATAGCCTCTTTATGGGTGTCGAGGATGTTCTGAGTAAATTGAGTATTTAGTCCTATCTCACGAAAAGCCTGGTCGAGCGCTACAACTTTGCTAAACTCAGGAGATAAAGAGCCAAACATAAAGCAGTCGAGAGCTATCCTATCGATTTCTTTGGCACTTAAGTCCAACAGTTTAAACCCCTCATCAGATGAGTCTCTCAGTGCTTGAATCTGCGTGTCATTAAGCAAATTACTTACACGTTCTTTAACAGTACTTCCTTTTGCAAACTTGATGTCTTCCATGAAAGCGGTGGGCTCACATGTCTTATAGTGAGGCCTTTCAAGACGTTTATTCCTTACATGTTTAATGCCGCGTCTGACGGTTTCGCTGGCTCTAACAATACCAAGATCGGCTGCTTTAGCGTGCTCACTAATATGCGCAACAGTCACTTCATCAAGTTTCTTATCAGGAAGGCTTGTTTCAGATCTAGTGAATACAAACGACTTCATTGCATATCTTATGAATGCGAAGTTTAGGAGTGTTTGATTAGTATATGCGCTTCTAGAATGGGCCTTACAGACTTTGCTGCCTTGTCTTAAGCACTTAACACCATGCTCCACTTTCCATCTGAGCGAATACAGCATACAGACTACATCACAAGCAAACATACTTTCCTTGGCGTTTGTTACCACATAAAGATATGACTCATTCATATCTTCTGTGGTGCCATCTCTTGAGGAGTTATGACTTCTATACTTATCATACTTAGCGCATAGACGTAGATTTTGAATCAGGCATCTCCTCAACTTCTGACCTTCAGTAGGCTCATCAAAATAGATGTCGAAGTCTTCAGTAATGTCTTCCACAGGTATATAGGTTTCAGCGTCTAAATATAAATTTAGATAACCATGTTGCTCAAGTAGCTTCGTGATAGCTGGGTCGCTAGCACTAGGTTTAGGCATCTTATTGCCTTTCTTTAGTCCTGCGCTCAATTTCTTGTTTTCAGGATTGATAGTCTTAGGAGGAACTGGAATTTCATTACCATCAATGTCGGTAATACGATTAACCATGTATCTGCAAGAGTCTCTTACGCGTACGATAAACAGCTGCTTATAGTCGAGCAACTTGGCCATGAAATGGGTTGCATAGTAGCCTCTATCAAAAATAGCTAAAGTTTTAAAATATGGACCCACTAAAGATTGCGGATTTACTTGTCGAAACTCAATGGATGTGCCCTTTCCGGTAGAACTGCCTAAGATAGCTCCACTTCCAAATGCCATGCTGATGACTGATTTCATGCCATAGTTATGGCTAGTGCTATTAGCTAGCTTGTTGCCATCAGCAGCATGCTTCTTTTGCTTTCTTCCTGTGCCAGAAATGTCAATCTTTGCTTGAATGGATGGGCTTACCGCTAGATTAAGGCCATCGGCGCTTACGATATCTTGAATACCTGTGCCTGACAGGAATGCTGCATGTATCTGCAGCATCTGGTCTCCATGGCCTTTAACTCTAATTAGACGTGCTTGCTCAAGGGAAAAACACTTTTGCAAATATGTCGCTAAGATAGCAGTAACCTCCATAAAGGGCTTGTCATTAACTCTCTTAACAAACTGAGCATACTTTATGAATTTTTTACTGCCAGAGTCTAAGCACTCATCTGTTGTTGAATTTTCCTTATAAATTGCTTTGTACTTGTTGTGTACGTGCTTTAAAGAGACTTTGTAATCAGCACTACAATCGTCTTCAGAAGCGCGGATGAAAGCCTCAATAGCGGCTATAGGACAAAATTTAACATAACGCTTAACAATGCCTTTCTCTTGGCAAATCCATGCAGCTAGACTAACCAAGAAGTGCTCATCAAGCTTAAGCTCAATTGAACGCTCCTTCTCTTCACCCGTTGGAAGGTATGAAAAACGATATATAGGCAACTCTGTAAAGAAACCGATGTGGCGTACTTTTAACTTACTGTCACTAAAGCCTGTGCAGCAGCTAAGCTCTAACAACTCGTTGTGCGCATTGTCGATATCAAGCTGGTCGTGAATATCTATCGTGGCATCTGAGGCGCTTGAGCTCGCAGATGATGACTCTTTGCCAAGCTCCTCTGCCGCATCAGCCAAGACTTCTAATGCCTCACTGTCCTGATTCTTCTTAGGAACAGTGCGTTTTTTGTATGTGCGTGGCTTCTTTCTCGGTGCGCAGTCAGGTAGCTCAACTGTGCCATTAATAAAATCTATCTTGCCAATGCACCCTTTTAAATAATCATCAGGTAAGCTCTGGCCAAGTACTGGAGCAGAAAGGTTGTAGATAGTAAACTCTGGGCTACGAGTAACCACAATAGGTTCATTCATAGCTGAATGAACAATTGCAGGCAATTCTTCCTTGGAAGGTAAAAGATAGCCATTTCTAATGGCAGTTGTGATAGGATCAATTTGCATAATTTTTTTTGAGAGTAGTGCTTTTTTTGGCACTACTCCTCCTAATAGCAAAGTGAATATCACTGGTTAAGACAGTTGCTTTGAGTTAATAAGCAATGATCAATGACCAGCAGTATCCTTAGTAGCGGTCTTCTCCTCTAGCTAAGTTAGCCCTATCTGATCATAAGAAGATCCCGTAGACAAGCCGTTTTGCCCCGCCGTTTACCCCACGTCTACAGCTCATTTGCCTAAATAACGATCAACCTTTCTTCCCGCACGGCCCCAAAAGATCTTAAATATCAGATCCGTTACAAATCAAAGATACATATGCCGTTCTGGCTACCACTCTCAATAATTTTTGCTTTTATTAAATTAAATGATCAAATGATCGATAAGTGTGCGTAAAACTCACGCTCTCGTGAAACAGATCTTGGATTGAAACTTCACAAGTCTGTGAATGGTAACTTGTGAAACATTACTCAAAAGTGATTGTAATTATGCAATCCATATAAATTAGTCATAAAAGTGATTGTCAATTTCCATAGATACAACAGAGGGTCATAAAAAAAAGCAGCTAGGCTACTTTCAAACTTTGCAGAGGTTGCTTACGTAGACTTTCATGATTTTGGATGGCACCTAAATCGGCACGCTTACCATCCACGTAAGCAATCATTTGATCCATAAAGCCGATAATATCTTGTGGGGCTCCTGCAACAGAGAAGTTAACAGCAACCACACCAGCAGCAGTTTCCTTAGCGAATGCAGTTGTGTTATCGTTGAACTTATCAGCTGCAATACCACCATCTACACCGATCTTAGAGAAAATAAGGTTTTCAAGGTTAAAGCTGATGGTATCGCCCTTGTTGGAACCTACTTGAAGCTGTACTGTTTGAGTCTTGCCAAGGTTTTGACCACCTGCAGCTTCTGGATCAATAGAGTTTGCCTGCTTTCCGTTGAGAATAGTCTTACCAGCAAAAGTAGTTTGCTTTGCAATACGGGTAATTTCAGTAGCTAATGCAGTTGCTTCCTTAGATAAAGCCTGCTTATCGGCCATTGTGTTTGTGCCATTTGAAGCCTGTACAGCTAAGGTACGGATCTTCTGGAGCATGCCTGAGATCTCGTCCATACCAGCTTCAGCAGTCTGGGCAAGAGCAATACCGTCAGATGCGTTACGATTTCCCTGATTTAAGCCATTTATCTGGGATGTCAGACGATCGGCGATCTGGAGGCCTGCAGCGTCGTCTTTAGCGCTATTAATACGCATACCGCTTGATAATCTTTGGTATGTAGTAGTGAGCTGGTTCTGGACATTGCCGAGGTAGCGCTGCCCCTGAAGGGCTGAATAATTGGTATTTACATATACTGCCATGGCCTATCTCCTAATAAGCTTTGTTGCTCTGTATAGCAAACGCTATGAACTATGTCAGGAGGGCCTGGCCACTGACTAAGGAGCACTGTAATTCTGTATAGATAGGGTAATAAAGTCCCTGTCTGCTACTTATTTTATCGAAGGTAGCTAATGGAGTTTAACTCATATTGAACTAAGTAATGTAGGTTCGACACGTATCATTACACACACTATCTGCTATCCATGCTTTCGTGAATTAATCGCTACCCTGCATAAACAAGAAAACCCCGCAAATGCAGGGTTTTCTATATGCTCTAAAGCAAAGATGCTCTAGATAAAGCTATTAGCCTAAGAGGCTTAAGCCAAGCTGAGGACGGGTATTAGCCTGCATCAGCATAGAGGCAGCTGCCTGCTGGATGATGGACTGCTGTGACAGGTTAGCAGACTCTTCAGCAAAATCAGCATCACGAATACGGCTGCGAGCATCAGCCTCATTAGCAGCAACATTAGACTGGTTGCGGATAGAGCTCTCAAGACGATTTTGGATGGCACCTAAATCGGCACGCTGGCCATCAACATAGCCAATCATCTGATCCATGTAGCTAATGATATTCTGAACAGCACCAATGGTACTAAAGTTGACAGAAACTTCGCTATTCTTAACTAAGAATGCAGCTGTTCCGGCAGCATCCTTAAATTGGTCAGCAGCAATACCAGCAGCTTGTCCAGCTACAGAGAACTGAAGGTTTACCAGATCGAAACTGATAGTGTCGCCCTTATTTGAGCCAACTTGAAGCTGTAATGTTTGAGTCTTACCTTCCTGACCCTGTGCTGCAGTCATGAAAGCATTAGCTTGCTTACCATTGAGAATGGTCTTACCTGCAAAGGTAGTTTGCTTAGAGATACGGCTAATCTCAGTAGCTAAAGAAGAAGCCTCTTTTGCAAGAGCCTTACGGTCTTCTAAGGTGTTAGTGCCGTTGTTTGCTTGTACAGCTAAGGTACGGATCTTCTGGAGCATGCCAGAGATCTCATCCATGCCAGCTTCTGCAGTCTGAGCAAGAGCAATACCATCAGAAGCGTTACGGTTACCCTGGTTGAGGCCATTGATCTGGCTGGTTAAGCGATCAGCGATCTGGAGGCCTGCAGCGTCGTCTTTAGCGCTATTAATACGCATACCGCTTGATAATCTTTGGTATGTAGTAGTGAGCTGGTTCTGGACATTGCCGAGGTAGCGCTGACCCTGAAGGGCTGAATAATTGGTGTTAACAAATACGGCCATTTATATAACTCCTTATATGCTTGGTTGCTCTGGTATAGCAATCGCTATTGACTATGTCAGGAGGGCATGGCCGCTGACTTGGGAGCACTAGAATTCTGTTTAGACGAGTCATACATTGTGACCCTGTCTGCTACTTGTTTCATCGAGCTCTACATTTGGAACTAACTTTTATTGAGTGAACTAATGTATGTTAGACACGCATAATTACACCCGCGATCACGCCTCTAACACATTCTGTTAAAACCCTGTAGAAAAAAGAAAACCCCGCAAATGCGAGGTTTTCTATATGAGCTAAAGCTTAGATGCTTTAGTGGATGCTATTAGCCTAAGAGGCTTAAGCCAAGCTGTGGACGGGTGTTAGCCTGCATCAGCATTGAAGCAGCAGCCTGCTGAATGATGGACTGCTGTGAAAGGTTTGCAGACTCTTCAGCAAAGTCAGCGTCACGAATACGTGAGCGAGCGTCAGCTTCGTTAGCAGCAACGTTAGACTGGTTGCGGATAGATGATTCTAAACGATTCTGCAAAGCACCTAGTCCAGCGCGCATGCCATCTACCTTAGCAATAGCCTTATCCATCAGATCAATTACATCACCAATTGTTTTATTCTGGGCACCACCTTGGTTACCGCCACCAGCTGCTTGATCAAATGAGATCTTATTAAGTTGGATTGTAACTTCTCCGTTTGCCACCTTGAAGAAAGCATCGTTACCATTTCCAACAAGCTTATTATCGTCAGCTATTTTGGAGAAGTATACAGATTCAACTTCAAAGGTAATTGTATCGCCTTTATTTGAGCCAACTTGTAATGTTAGTGAGCCTTTGTCACCAGCAGGGTTAGCATTAGGTGCTGGTGGATTAGCGCCCGCAGGATCACCGTAAATAGAACCCGCAACCTTGCCATTTAAAACTGATTTGCCAGCAAAAGTTGTTTGAGTTGAGATACGATTAATCTCAGTAGCTAAAGCAGCCATTTCTTTTGAAATAGCTGTACGATCTTCAGTAGTGTTAGTTCCGTTTGCAGACTGTACTGCTAAGGTACGCATCTTTTGGAGCATGCCTGAGATCTCATCCATACCAGACTCGATTGTCTGAGCAAGAGCGATACCGTCAGAAGCGTTACGGTTACCCTGGTTTGATACTGTTAGTTTTATCATAAACGAAATTAAAAAGCATTATACAAAGATGTATATTGCAGCTAAACCATCACTAGGTTGACTCGTATTTTAGTTTCATGATATGCAATACGCAGGAGAACAAACTATGCCTGCAAAAGCTATAACCCCAGAACAAAGAGCAAATGTAATTGACGCTGTGCCAAGACTTATTGAGTTAAGAGAACACAGAGACAAGATTTTAAAAGAGTCAGAAGAAGCTCGTATTGCCAGAAGAAAGTCACGCGTAGAAGGTCAAAAGTTCGCTAGTGGCGAAGTAAAAGAAATTGCGGAAAGAATTGGTGTAA
>NZ_AXWV01000055.1 GCF_000482845.1 Anaerobiospirillum succiniciproducens DSM 6400 | reverse complement strand
ATGGTTCTTTGCCATACTTCTCATCAACCTTTTTGAATGCAGCAACTAACTTGCACGTAATCAGTGTTGCAAGAAAGTTGATAAACTCATTACCAATGACTGATGTTTTCGACTGAACCCTTGTAATATCTAGATCCAGAGTGTTTTTGAAGTGGTCAAAAACTAACTCAAGCTGCCATCGATTATTGTAGTGGTTAAGAATGGCTAAGGGGTCTAGATCCAGGTCTGATATGAATGTAATCGTTCCTTGAGATGCTAACTTATTTACGAAAGACTCACCATCAATCTTGCAGTCTTTAGCTAAAGCCCTGTCTAGTATTCCCTTCTTTTCAAAGTTGCTTCGTCCGATGTCACGGACACAATACAGACACCTGCCATCATCAAGTTTAACTTTCTTGTACATAACGACGTTACCGTCATCCAAAGTGGCTACTTGATCACTTTCAAGCATTCTATGCTGGCTTATCAGAGTGCTATTCCGTCTTATCGGCGATATGTAGTGTAGATCTTGGTTGGCTTCAAGCAAGTCTTCAATGTTGCTAACTGGGAAGCCTTTATCGCAAATGAGGATACCTCTGTTGATGTTGTTATCGGCGATGAAATCGTGGAACGCTTTAGCATCGAGCATGTTGCCTGGATACACCTCTGCGCATAAAACCTCTGTCATATCAGTGCTATATGCATAGAGGATTGAAATCTCGTCATGCCCTTTTAGGTGAGTCTTTGCTGATGGCATAGAAAGCATGTTATCGCCAGTATCCTGTTTAAGGACACCATCAATGATTACGTTTTGAGCCTCTGTAACATGCTGAAACCTAAGGCTATAAAAGCTTTTGAGAACAGAAGTATGCTTGCCAAGGTTGTCTATGAATGTACTGATGCTGCTGCTTGACAGGCCGATACATGGGTAATACTCACTAATAAAGCTAATAGATGCTTTGCTCTGGTAACGATTACAAGCAATTCCTGGATTAGTGACACGAAGAGAAGCCACAGTCATGAGACGGTTTGCGTCTTCAACATTGAAGAGTTTAAGAAGATCGTCATAAATATCAGCACAGTGCACGTATATCGTTGTCGCAGCGCCATACTGAAGGAACTCGTGCTGATAACTTGAAACACTGTCTACTAAAGCATTCTTCTCAATGAATCTTCCAGAAACAATGTAGCCAATGGTTTTGCCATTTCGTGGACCAGGGTTGTTATTAACGGTAAGACTATAGCCTGAACGGCAACGAACAGCATACCTTCTTGCGCCTTTACTGCCTGTATCTACTACTACAGTATTAGTTGGTCTAGGAACTTTCTTTACACTATCAGGTGCCATAAGTATTACCATTAAATAATATGTACAATTATCTATAATAATATCATTTAATAGTGCTAATATAAAGAACTAAGATAGTGATTTATATGTAATTTATTTGATATTTATTAATAATATTTTGTTTATAAAAACAGCATATATAAGGCATTTCTGCGGAGGCGCTGATGACTACTCTTAGAATCAAACGCTATGTAGTTCCAAAAAGTGTTAAACTTTTACTTGATAGTTGGTAACTATGCATAATTGACTTTCAATTTAACAGTTTATCGCATATTGGTACGTGATAATCTATGGTCTTTGGTGTATCATCAGCACACAAAATACATAAGGAATGTCCTGTTTATCAGGATTAATCAGTACATCTTTCTGCCGCAGTATGATTGAACTAGAAGCTGCCTTAGGTTAGGTAGCCAAAGAGGGCGGTGGCGGGTGATTTCGTTTTTTCTAGTAGGACAATAGCTAAGATGTCTAAGTCTCTGACTAAGATTACTTCTTTTTCTGCAGCATTAGTTGTGCTTGGTTCTTCATCAGCTTTTGCAAGCGACTACTCTAACAAAGCAGCATCAGATTATGCATTAGATGCTCAGAGTAAATTTGTCTTTGAGGTTACTAGCAATTTAGGTCAGCAGGCATTTGAGGCCATTACTAAGTCAAGCACTCTTTACCTCGTTGATATCACATCCTCATTAGGCGATCAGGCTTTAGATATGATTGAAAAGTCTAAAGTAGCCGATGATGAAGTTGAGATTGCGCTGAACAAATAATCTCAGTGCAGCAAAACTTTTTTTGCTAGGCGAATGATGTTGTGCTTAGCGTTAAAGCGCATGTGGCAAACCTTCGACAATGCGTGCAGCTAAAATGGCGCAGCAAAATTGGCGCTGCTAAGAGCGCTGTTGCTAAGTACAGACCATGAGTGCAAGCATTTGCCACATTACAAATACGAGTGTTATAAAAACAGCAAGGCCGTAGCTAGATGGATCTAACTACGGCCTTGTCGTTTGTGCTAGTCCTGCATACAAACGCTGTTACCTTGAGTCCTTATCAAAGGCAGCAGACTTACTTTGCCTATAGGCCATTAGATACTAACAATACTTATGTATTGAGCTTAGGACTTAGTTAGCCAATGCGCTTATCTATGATATGGGCATAGCACCCGTGAATAAAAATGACACATAAGTAAATAGTTGCGAATTTGGAAACTTGGGAAGTCAAGAGCTTTGATGCTAAGCAATAGAGCTGGCCGTAGTGCTCGTTTTGAGATTCATCAATATCCTTCTTAAGGAGTTGCGACATTGCCTTTATTTGCATTATGGAGGTCTTGAACTTTTTGACTATATCATCATCTAAAGAACCATCGTCCTCGAGCTTATCAATAGTCTCAGAAGCAATTTGAATGTAACGAGAAGCAAGCTCTAAAGTCTTATTCATGATAGCAAGGGCATTAGATACTATTAAAGATACTTGCTCGTCGTCAAAGCGGCATAAGTTAAAGCCCAGAACTATGTCAAAGTCATTTGGATCGATAGCGTCCAAGTGGGCTGGGTCTAACTCCTCTGCGATCTTTAGTAAGACCTCGTGATGGCGTCTAGTCTTAGCAGTTTCGGCGCAACGCTTTAGAAATCTTGCGCCGTCAGGGCCTTCAAACAAGGGATATATTTTCGGAAGTGCATTGATATAGCGCTCAATGTCTTGCTTCACGAGCTTGTTAACGCGGTTAGAGTTTTCGAAGGCGCTTTTGATTGCCTTGAGTTGCTCAACAACCTCTTGACGTAAGTTTTTTAACTCAGGAATCAGAGCGCTGCTTTGCTCAAGAGCCTTATCTACAACCTCAACATTTGACATATTTTTCTCCACTCGTTCAGGCTATCAGTAAATCAAAAAAATTGCTTAAAGACTCTAGCTCTTCAAGCATTATTTTGCGGTCAATTGTACCGCATAGTTTATCAAGCTTACTAAGAGGCAGTGCTAACTTGCCTTAAAGGGACAAGCGTAATCTCATCTTGATACCGAGAGCTTTCTTTACCTGTGTGAACTTAAGTAAGTTAGCAAATGCATCAGGACTTTTAACCAAAAATAAGCCCCGCCTAAACTTATGCACAAACATAGTGTCGACAGGGTCTGTAAAGGTCTTGACGAAATAGTTAAGCACTGCTGCTAATACTTATGTATTGAGCTTAGATCTTAGTTAGTGCGTCACCACCATTATTTATGAGCTTGGCAAAGCACTCATGCATGTAATGGATACCTGCGTAAATAGTAATGAACGTGTTAACTAGGTCAGTCAAGTAGACTGATGAGAAGGTATAGAGCTGTCCGTAGTGCTCATCTAGAGAAAACTTATTCGTCTGCTCAAGGACAAGCGTTGTATTGACCAGGTTCATGAAGATGTGCTCAAGCTGGTCGACTACTTGCCTATCAATATTCCCTTCATCTTCCAATTTTTTAAAGGTCTCAGTGCCAACTTCAACACAAAGCTCACAAATATTGACAGCCTTAGTGACAATCTCAGCTATAGCACTTGATATCTTAGTTACTTGTTCATCGTCAAAGCGGCATAAGTTAATGCCCAGAACTATTTTAAAATCTTCTTGTTTGAGTTCTGCTAAGGACGAGCTGTCGCACTTATCTACGATCTTGAGGAGTACTTCATGATTGCGCTTAGTTTTAGCCTTCTCGCTGCAGCGCTTTAAAAAGCTTGCGCGTTCAGGGGTATTAGTTTCAGGCGACATTTGGGCCATAGCATTGAAATAGCGCTCAATATCTTGCTTAAAGAGCTTGTTAACACGATTTGAGTTTTCGTAGTCGCTTTTGATTGCCTTGAGTTGCTCGATTAACTCTTCACGTATGCTATCTATCTTAGAAACTAAAACGCTGCTTTGCTCAACAGCCTTAGCTACAATCTCAACATTTGCCATCATCTGCTCCAAGCGCTCAGGCTATCAGTAAATCAAAAAAACTGCTTAAAGACTCTCGTTCTTCAAGCTCAATTGGGCGGCCTATTGTACTACAAAGCGCCATCAAGCGCTTATATATCAGTTGTGAACACAACGCTGCAGCTGCAGCGCTCTGTGAGTAATACTTCTTTGGTGCGCTCTAGCGCCTCTAACACATCATCCTCATGATCATGGCAAATAGGCTGAAAGTCTGATGTTTTTGGGATAATCTTAAATCCTTCCGTGGCTACAAAAGCTCGTAATACCTTATAGTTAAAGTCCATCATGCACTCTATAAGACTATCAATATCATCACCAAACATAGCCATAAGCTCATCAGAGCTAAAGACCTGATATGAGGCAACATACTGATACTCCCAATCGTCTGTATTGAACTTTAAATCCAATATTTCCTCAGCTGTTTGATAGCTATCAGCCCATTCACCATTTTGGTACTCTAATAAGGTCTTTTCAAACTCCTCTTGAGTATTAAAGCTCAACAGCATAGTGCCATATTCGCTATTGCAATCTAAACCCACACTATAGAACTTAAGCTCTGGATGAGCAGCTAAAAACTCTTCTGTATCATCGCTAAGCTCAGCTACTAGCCATCTTAAGCGACGCTCAAGCAACTCTTCTTTAATATTATTCCCCATCAAAAAAAGTCCCTTCCACTCTATCTATATGCTCACAAACATGCTCTAGTGAAAGTTTCATCTAATTTTTGGAAAAACTAAGTTTCGGTTCAAAGCTACTAAATCCAAGGTTTTATGCCGAGCGCATTAACGCTAATTCACAGTTTAATGCATCTTGTTATTTTCAATAATTAGGTTAACACTCCACTAGCCTTACAGTACCTATCTAATTGAGACCCACAACTTACCAAATAGCAAGCTCTCTTCAACCTTTAAGCCAGCCTTACCTTGATTTGATGTAATTTGAGGTGATGTGATTTGCCAAGGCTTGCCCCAACCTGACCTGAACGTGCTTAGCCTGGCTTAGTTTCGACTGTCTTACCAAGTAAGGTATGCCACCTAACAATTTAGTTTTCTTACGCAAACTCAAGAGAGTCAGGGCCATCCTTGCCTCATTATATAGCCATAGCAACTAGTTCATTTTGAGCTCCCCAAATGGGCTAAATAGGCGTAGGCTGATAAGCTGTTATTTGAAGTTTAGCACTGTATCAGATTCTATATATGGATAATTGTCATGCTTTTGCTGTTAATTGCTCCAAATAAAGCAGTAACTTGCTAGAAGGTGCTCTTGAGAAATGAAAGCTTGGGCTTAAGACGGGGCTGATGCCTGATTTATAGTTGAGTTTATGCTTAGACCTTGGGGCAGCTTTGTGTTTGAGTTGGGGCTTAGCTTAACGAAGCTTGGCTTTACTTTGGGATGGTGCTGAGCTTAGTAGTCATGCTTTGGGCTGCCTATGCTGCTAGTAATACCAAAAGTAAAATGGCAGCCTGCACAGATTAAGCAGCACACATATGATGTTATTGCTGCTGATATCTTGTATGGGCTAAGGTGAGTCCTAGCTTAGGCTATTAGCTTTGGCTCTTAGCTTTGAGTTACTTTGGCAAAAGGAATCTCTGGCATATTGGCCTTAGCAGGCTCAACAAAGGAGCTGCCGGAGAGCTTGAGGCTATTAAACTGCAGGATTTGCATGAGTAAGGAGAACTGGGCGGTCTCTTTTAACAATAGCTCAGCAAGAATAGCTGCATGGGCGCTTAATGATGAGTAGGTATCGGCATTACTCTCTTTAAGGGCATTGATGTGCTCACGATAGTGCTGATAAGAGCCATCGCAAGCAGCTACGATCTCTTCAAAGTTAGTCATGATGGCTCTATCAACACCGCTATCAGCTTGCATTAGCGCAAGGCCACGCTTGCAGCAAGACTCAATAGTTGGTGGTAAAGTCTCTTCAAGCTGAGAGACAATCTCTGTGCAAGCATTTAAGTACTCTTGAGCTTTGAGAGTATCAAGCTTTGTAAGATGCAGCGCTAAATTGCCTCTAAAGGTGGCAATAGTCATCTCATCTTGCTGCGGGAAGCCTTCGTCATCTGCCATGAACTTAAGTAAGTCTGCAAGTGCATCTTGGCTTTGAGCAAACTTTAAAAAGTCTTGCTTAAACTTAGGCACAAACATGGCATTGACCGGATTTGGGAAGGTCTTAATAAGATAGTTAAGTACCACTTCACGATCTTGCTTTAAAACCTTATGCACCTTAGTGCTCTTAGACAAATCGGCGCTAATGCTATTACAAATAGCTTCTAACTGCCCTTTATAGCCAATGAGCTCGCTTAAGGCTTTCTCAAAAGGCTTTTGCATAGACAGAAGTTCTTTTTGCAGATCCATGGTACTTCCTAAATCAATAGTGTGTAGCAGTTAAGTTAATCTATAAGTTATTACTAAGAGCAAAGCGCAAGCACATGGTGTGTTGCGGCCATTTGCCGCTTATCTTTGATTGTAGCGGCCATGTAGCTGTGATAGCTGCGTGCCATTGCCAGGCTGTGCAATTGCTGTCTCTTATGGCTATCTGTCAGCGTGCGCTTGCCGGGATGTGCAATTGCGCGTTCTTATGGCTGTTTGTCCTTATCTGACATGGTCAGATGGGCCTGAGATAGAGCAAAGATGCGGGTGGCATTGACGAGCATGACCACACTGCGGCACAGAGTAAAGAGGGCCTCAGCAAGGCACAGATAGATAGACATCTGTGCATAGGCGCTTAGGGTATTTTCTTGGGCATTATTCAATCGCTCATTGAGATCGCGCTGAATAATCAATGAGTTTTGCACTTGCTTGAGCATGGAGGCATCGGACTTAGGGCTCTTTAGGAGCATCTCAAAGGAGCTTTGAGCATGAGCCTCAAACACTAAACAGTGCTTAATATGCTCAGAGAGGGCGCGTAAGACCTTATCGTTAATTGCTGCAGCTGTATCTTCAGTAAGCTTGCACATATACAGTGGCAGTGCAAAGCTCTCAGATTGATGTGAGGAGCTTATAGTGGCGCTTTGACGAGGATCATTGAGCTCTTGAGCGATCATGGCAATCAGTCCATTATCTGAGGCAAGGGCCATGGAACGCTCATGAATTAGTTCAAGATCGTGCTTACTTGGCTGATTGTCGCCAAATCCTAAGAGGCGCAGCTTAAATACTTTTTCACAGTCAGCTTTAATGAGCTTATCAACTTTCGGGGACTTCTCTACAGCCTTTAAAATCAGCTCGAGTATCTCAAAAGCAGCTCTTTGGTCAGCCATCGCAAGATTCACATCCTGCATGATAAAGTCGTTGATCTCACTAAGTTTTTGCTCTGCGCTCATATCAATCTACCGCTAGTTAAGAATTGCCATAGTTTAGCATCATCAGAGCGTAACATTGCCTAAGTTAGAAAAAAGCCAGCAAATGGCATGTGTAAGGGCTTATGGGATGATGGTAGATGGTGGGAGAGGATCTTTGCGCTATTCACAGTCGTAAATTAGTAGGTTATCTACTTTGTGAGTTTGGCTGGTGTGGCTGTAGATAGATGGCATTAGCAATTGTCACTAAAGCATGAGTGGCGCACGCATCAGCATTGCAAAGCCGTGCGCCGCGCCATGGGGGATGATTTAGATTGAGAATGGGTCTTGGTTTTTTCTGCGTTCTTCAAGCTCGGCGATCTTGGCTCTAAGCTCAGCACGATTGGCTGGCTTTAGCTGCTTTTGTTGTTGCTTGGCAGCGTATTGAGCATCAGTCTTAAGTTTTTGCTCGTGGGCACGACGCAAGATCTCTGAGGAGCTTGGTGGATCTTCACCTTCAACCTCTAAGGAGCTGTTATAGCGCAGTTTTGCCTCAGTTGTGATGCTCTCAGCGGCTGCAGGTTTTGCTACGACTGGTGCATCTAACTGTGAGTTAATGAGGCTCTTAGTCTGCTCTTTGAGCTGCTTTGCATTACTCTGAGCTTCGGATTTGTCACTAGACTTGCTCTTAGCTGCAGCACGAAGCAGCTTGCCTGACTGAAATTCCTCTAAAGCTGAGACAAAGTTTTGCTTCTTTGGAGTAGTGTCAGGCTCTTGAGTGTTCTTAATAAAGCGACTTTGACGAGGCTTGGAGACAGCGCTTAAGACAGTACGGCCATTATTTTGCGTAAGCTCATGCAAGCCACTGTTTATAAGCTCCAGGCGGCTCTTATTTGGGGTGGCGTCTGTAGCGTTGTTATCTGAGGCTTTGTTTGGATTGACGATCTCTTCATGCTCGTCATCATCAAAGAGCTCATCTTCACTTTCAGATGCCTCTAAGTGCTTGATCTGACGGGTTCTTAATAGGGCCTTGATATCACTATCAGTAGTGGCAACTGCAAAGCAAGATTTGCCTGTTTTAGGATCTTGGCAACGCAGTTGTGCGGCAATTTCCTCAGCACGATTTGGTACTGCCTTGCTACTAAGAGGCATGGTACTTGAGCTTGATGCAGCGCTTAGCTCGTTGGCGCTTAACTCCTCGTCATCATACTCATCGTCGTAGAAAGCCTCCTCATCAAAGTGCTGAACATTGTCGCCACCAAAGTTCATGGCGTGAGAGTTGTTAGCACTATATTGATGGGCATCGTGAGATTTGAGCTCATGGGTGCCTCTGTCTTTGGCTAAAGATGGTAGGCTTGGATCATCAGCTAAGCTAGCTTGATCATCTATAGCAGCTTGGTGTGAAAGAGCATTTAAGGATGGATCAGTAGCGCTTGGGGCGGCATCTGCAGTGCTGTGCATGCTACCTTGAGCGTGAGTGCCATCTTCTTTATCGCTCATGAATACATCTGCAGCAATTAGTCCTTGAGAGACAAAGTGATCATGATTGCTATCGTCACTTGCAGGCACATTCATGATGGTGTTGATATCACGATCATGCATAGCAGAGGTATGGTTAGCATCAACTGGGCTAAAGGCCGCACCATAGTTATTATGGGCCTTAGAGTTGCGGCCATTTTCTTGTAAGAACTTCTTACGATATCTAAGCGGAGTAATGCCGTACTTAAGCTTAAAGTTCTTAAAGAAATAGCCTGCATTCTCAAAGCCATGGTCGAAGGCAATATCAGAGATAGGGCGATTGGTAAGCTCAATCTCCTTGGTAGCTCTTCTTAAACGTAGGTCATTGAGATACTCAGTAAAGGACATACCAGTGACACGTCTAAAGTAGCGACAGAAATACTGATCGGTTACGCCTAAACGTAAGGAGGCATCACGAATAGTAATCGGGCCCGCATAATGGGCGTCCACGTAGTTGAGCAGTTCTTTGAGCTTATCTTGCTTAGACTTAACCTTTTGGCCATGCATCTCTTTACGTGAGATAAGTCCATACTCGTGGTAGATAGCTAAGATCTCTAAGATCTTGGCTTTAATCAGCAGACGCTCGGAGGCATTAGAAGTACCACCATGACGTACACAGTAACGGTAGAGCTTATCAATACGGTTAAAGGCTGGATGGTCGGTAGTGACAATTGGTGGTAGCGGAATATTGCTACTCATCAAAGGCTCAAAGATCTCAGATTGCACTTCATCATAGGCGCTAAAGGAGAGCATGTTCGGATCAAACACGATGGCGCTCTCTTGGCAATTAGGAGGCAGAGTAAAGGTGTGCATGATATTGCCTGGCAGCAGTAAGAAAGCATCGCTTTTTACTACTACATTGTGCATATCGACAGAGATTTCGTACTCACCATTAGAAAAACGCACTAACTCCAGCTCTTTGTGCCAGTGGAGTGGTACACGTGAGGCGCAAGGCTGCGGATCCCATACATAGGCAGCAAAAGGAAAGATGCTTGTGCCATGGCGAACACTTTCATTAAGTTCCTTGCGAGGCTCTGCATGAGTACTTGAACCAGTGCCTACATGCATTAAAGACTGATTATTTGATTCAAGCTTGTCTTTAGCTGCAGTTTCTACTGTGCTGCTAGTAGGCTCACCGTGGTCTTGATACATAGACTTCTTACTATGACAGTTAGCTAATTTAAGGTTTGCGCTTTGCTTAGCCTTGAGAGTGTCCATATCTTGGTCACTGCAAGAGAGCTGCATATGAACATCTGCTTGTATTTCTGCCATGATGAAACCTTAACAATTCTAAATCTGCCAATTAATAAGCATCACTAATCAATGTTGCCTTACAAACGGCATATGTTAATGGGCAAATGCTTTTGATCCAAGCTAAACACACACACTCTTGTCGAGCCTGGATGTCTTATGATTACAATGGAAATTAGAGCTTATATCTGCGCATCGGAGTTAACCTAATTTGAGGTTCAATCAATTCGTCTATACGCCATGCTAAATATGATCCAATCTGTGTTAAAAACATGCATACCGCGCTTAGAACTCTTGCACAAGGCCAAGCAAAGGCTATATGTATGGTTCTAAGCAATAACTTGAGCTCAGAAACCAAAGAAAACTCTAGGCCATGAACACAGCTAAACTAACGATCCAATTAGTTTTTGTTGCGCAACAATGTAAATTACTGCCCATTGAGGCAAAAGCTCAATTGCACCGCTGCCTTCTACAAGAAAGATAAGACAACTAAGTACAATAAGTTCGCAGCAATATACTGCGACAAGCATGCGTGGTTATACCAAAAGCGTTCTTAAGCTTATTAATCAACAAAACAAACGGCTAAGCTCTCAAATCAACTTTTTAGTAACTTGTAGCAAAGGTTTTGGTTTTAAGACAAGTCTTTAATAAGACCAGTTATGTTTAGTCGCTGTTAAATAACTGTCTTATGCAGGCTTATGCAAAATAACAAGTTTAGTTTAACCCAACATTTGATACAAAAGCTAATACGTTAATTTTAGAGATTTAGACAATGCACTAAACTCAAAAGTAGTGAGTCTTCTTTTCGTAATCAGACGCGCTCTAGGAGTAGAAGCACAGATATATATCGGATAACATATACGGGCGATTATAAGAAGAGCGCATCATACAAGCATCATGAAGCGATCAATTTCTTGAGGCAACACTCAGTTTTAGTCAAAGCTAGCCACTTTTGGAGCATGCAAGATCGGCTTTGATCCCCAAGAAAGTGCCATAAACACACACATACTCAAGCATGTTTTGCACTAGCAGCCACCACATTTAATTGAACGCCTCTTCAAGTTAATCCACACCTTCAGAGCAGATCTTGCCGACCAGACCTCCACCAACAACAATACTTACATCTGCATACAAAGCAGCTATGCAGCTGTGCAGAGCTAGCTCCATGCAGCGCAAGGACATCTTAGCTACAGAGACAAAGCTAATGGAATCGCATTGACCATTATGGCAAAGTAGCACGCTAAGATAAGATTTTATCGAGAGATCATCGCTTGCATACAGCAGCAGCTTGTGATCTTAGCTTAGATATGAATGCTAAGCTTGATAATCTAAGTAGAGGGTGCGCCTTATTGTGGCTTAAAGCAGCTAAACGCGGCTAAACTCAGAATAACCCGGCAAGGGCGGCAAGGTGCGTAACTTAGCATGTGTTCCATGTGCTATGACTACACATGTATCTCATGGGATATGACATTGCATGTGTCCCATGGGCTATGGGCTTGTGCCTATGAGATGACTTACGCAAAGTGATAACTTTGTGGTGCAAAAGATACGCATATAACCGCATGCTGTTTACATTTGCCTAAGGTTGAGCTTAAACTTTACGATCTAGGGTTGCACATGCTTTTATAGTTAGAATTTGATGCCTTGTATTAAGATACATAGTTAATTAGGTATTGATCTTGCAGTTGCGCCCTTGAGCTTTGGCTTGGGTGTTAAGATCTACGCTAAGAGCGCCAAATTTAGCACATTAGCGATTACCTAAAGGCAATCATGCCTTGGGTGTTTTCTTAAAGGAGCTTTCGGTGAGCCGTCTTTTAACTTCACAAATCAATCGTGCCATTTTTCGAGTGATGGGTCTAGATAAGTTTCAGCTCCAGGAATTTGAAGATCATTTCCATGAGATCACCTTTGAGTGGGATCTTGAGCTGATGGAGAAGTACGACGATTTTAAGTACCTCTCCGAGGATATGTTCCGCAAAGCAGTTGCCCAAGCGAACATGCATGAGGTTGACTATCCATACCCACAGCCGCCAAAAGTTAATGCTCTTCCGGCCATCGATAGCCCGTTAAATCCTAATGAGAAGATCGCCTTAGATCTTCCAATGAATATCTTCTTCGAGCTTGATAAGCGTCCTATCAATGTCTTCAAGGTCTCAGGTTTGATGCCAATGATGAGCCATTTCATTGAAGAATATGAGGCACTCGAGCGCAAGAAACAATCTGAGAAGATGGTTGCTGAGCGTAAGCAAAAGCAAGCGGAAAAGGCAAAGCGTAAGGCTGAGGCCAAGGCTGCAAAAGCCAATAAGGTCTCGCAACCAGCTTTAAGCAAAGAAGAACTCAAAAAGGCTCAAGAGTCAGCTAATGCTGTTGCTAAAGCATATGAAAAGTTAGGTCTAAATCCTGATGGCTCAAGTGCTAAGAGCAATGATAACAATGATGAAGCCTCTAAGAGCATTGCTAGCGCTGATGAAAGTGCAAAGCTCAACGACAATGCCCCAGTAAATGAGTCAAAAGTAGAAGGCAGCGAGGATGTAGCGCCAGCTCCTTCTATGATGGATGTGGTCTGTGAAAAAATGGCCGCATTGCATCGTTACACAGGACGCAAAATTTACATACGCGCACTGCCATCACGCAGTGGTGATTTACGCTCCATTGAGTGGTGCTTGTCAGGTCTGCATCAGCATTTAGCTGTGCCAGAAAACGGCATTACTGATCTGATGCGTGATCTCATTGTCTACAAGTGGTTTAACAATTTAGAACCTGAGCAAAGAGCGATCTTTCCTCATGACTTAAGCTGCGCAGATCTCCACAAATCATTATTCTTATCCGATGTAATCGTTTTCAGTGACGCCAAGATGACTTTATGGTATGCGCTAAAGAATAACATTTGTGGTAGCGATATTCAGGGCTTTGGTGTCGATATCGATCCGCCATTTAAGCGTAACTTTGCAGTCAGCATTAAGCATATTTTCTATGGCAAGTTAGCAGACCATCCAACCATAGCTACTTACCGTAAGATGATTGCTCATGAGCGCCTTAATAAGGTGGTCACTGACGTTCACTACTGTCAAAATGACAATCTGTCACCATCTTCACAAGATGAGACATCAGAGCAGCTAAGTTTCATTAACGATGCCTTTATGATCTTTGATATGGAAATCAAGGGTGTACAAGGTAGCATTGAAGTCTTAGTTAAAGATCAGTTATATGACAATTTAGATGCAGTAGCTGCACGTCTTAAAGATCTTAAAGATAACGATCTGTCTGATTTTGATGGCCTTAACTCTGACATTATCGAGCTCATCGCCGAGCCAATCGTGGAGATGAAGAACGACCATGAAGCTCGTCGTAGAAATAAGGATGCAGAGTTTGCAGGCCTTATCTTTAAAGATGGTATTCATCGTCAAGAGTTTACTGTTGAGAAACTGCGCAAGTCTTATCCGCTTAAGATTGATCGCATTGTCATCACTTCAGATGAAGAGATTAAGTTCTTAATTAATACTAATCTCTTTGCTTATATCGAAAAGCCAACTGGTAATAGTGCTAATGGAGGCGACGTATTAAGTCTTATTCATGCAGACTGCATCATGGTTACCTTCATTCAAGGCGACAATGGTTTAGAGCTCTCTAGCATTGATATTACCGATGGTATTCAGATTCCATACGGTGCACATAAGAACGAAGATATTAATCTTTTTACCAATGGTGTTCTCGATAGTCTTGTCAATGATAAGCACAATTACATCGATGAGGACTGGGATAAAGAGTGGAATGAGGCTGTAGCTGAGCGTCGTCAAAAGGATCAAGACATCAACGATCGCATGGCCGCTACTAAGCAAGAGTGGATTGTGTTTAGACAAAACTCTCAAGCTAAAACTATGAAGACTCGTGCTCGTCTGCGTAAAGAGCGTAAGAAGAAAAAATAGAAAATAGTGCATTACGATTAAAAAATGCACCATAACACACTAACTAAGGCCGCATTTGCGGCCTTAGTTGTTCTTACACGCCGCTTTTTCTAACTTGAATCATAATATCTGTGACATTAGGCCAATACTCAAAACATGCTGATTGCTGATTACTCGAGTGTGACTACAATGTAGTAGCGACTCTAAGGTCACAGCCAAGTTCTCATATAGCTTACCGTGCCACTCAAGCATCCACAGATGCTCACGAGCACAGCACAGCAAGCACTGCCAAGCACCCGCTAGCACTAGCAAGGCAAGCACTGCCAAGCACGCGCTAGCACTAGCAAGGCAAGTACTGCCAAGCACCGGCTAGCACTAGCAAGGCAAGCATTGCCAAGCACCTGCTAGCACCAGTAAGGCAAGCACTGCTCAGCACGCGCTAGCATTAGCACAGCATCAAGTGATAGCTACATGAGCAAGCACATACTGTCATGTGCTAGCTTGCCATGGTAGGTATCTAATGTAATGTGCTTAGAGCAATTAACAGCAATGCGCATGTGACCCAAGATAGCCATGAAGTGCAATCAGCCTTTGTTAGTCATTGAAAGATAGCTGCAGGATCATTATGAGTGAGTCATTTAGACTAGAGAAGAATAAGTATCGAGCACAAGCAGGTGAAATTAGAGCATCCTATGCTTATGTCTTTCGCATTGTGTTAGATGATGAGCTCTTCTTAGTGGGTAATGAGCATTATGACAATCTGCGCTTTCAGCCAGTAGGCGGTGGCTATCGCTTTGATGATGAGAGTCTTGATGATGTGAAACGCTACTTTGGGCATAAGTGTGCTCCTGGTACAGTGCGCTCTCATCAAGAAGAAGCAGTGCCAGAGGACAATGACTTTAGATTGCTCTTGCCAGCTGCAGGTATCGAGTCCTTATGCCGTTTCTTTAACAGCACCGAAGATAAAGTAGAGCTTACCAATCTCATCCAAGATCCTAAGGAAAAGCAAAATCTCACTAAAGCATATCGCGCCACACTTGAGCGCGAAGAGCAAGAGCTTCGGGCTAATAAGCTTCACGCCTGCCACGAGCACAAGAGTACTAATCGTAGCCAAGAGCACAAGATCACCAATGACTGCCAAGAAGGCATGATCATAAGAGACGATCGTCCAGCCATTCGCTATAAGATCGCCACAAGCTTAAGTGACAGTGAGGTCTATGCAGGCATGCTAGAGGACACTGCACGTATGCTCTTAGAGCAAAAGGGCAATGGCTCACTCGTATGCTTAATCCCAGATAATCATGATGATCTTATCAAGGCCATGCTTGAGGCGGCAAAGAGTTGCCATGGTGCTCAGCAGGCACTGTGTCATCGCGAGACTATCAATGATCTCAGGCGTGAGTTTGTTGAGGAAATGATTGAAAGTAAGATCGTGCCTGAGAGCATGGCATGGCAATTTAATGAGCTTACTTATCTGTACCGTGGCCGTCATCAAGAGTACTTCTACGATGAGCGCTTTGGTACATACTCATTCTTTGTCTGCGATATCTTAGAGCTCATTCCAAATGCACAGCAGCTTGAAGTCCTGCGCTACCTTAAGGCTCATGAGCATGATGACAATGCTAAAGAGCGCTATGTCTTTGTAAAAGAAGATAAGATCCCTGAGCACTTACTGCTGCGCTCTGAGGCAGTTACAGCAGTACCGTTCCCACCAATTGCCGATCACTCCGTTAAGATCTTAAGCTGCAACCTCAACGCTCTTACCATCCCACAATCAGTAGCTTCTAAGACCTCTGATCCTCAGCCAATTTTCAGCATCAAGCTTAGCTAACAGCGTGCTTGGCAAAAGGCATGCTGCGGATAAAAGAAAACGGCCTACAAGATGAGATCTTGCAGGCCATAGTGCATCACGACATTTATCTAAGCATCTTCATGTGAGCCTATCTAGATTAGGGAGGTGCTGCAGCTACTGAGCTAATGAGGCTTTGAGTGTAGATAGATCCTTGCGCTTTGCTTCTACTTGCTCGTAAATCTCCATTTTACGACGAGGCTGAGATTCTTTTAGGCACTTTAGCTCAAGTCTTTCTATCTCTTGTTCTAGGTTAAATATAAATTCTCGTTTTAGTTGCCAAGCTACGTTACTGGAAAGTGCTGTAAATTATCTTAGCTCAATTGCTTTCAATTGCTCACTAATGGTTATTTTTATTATTAAAGGTGGTTAAAGAAATCACAAAGTTGCGCTATTATGTGGATGAGTCAATATTGCCATAACAATTGAGTTAGCGTTTATTTAAAGTGTTTTGGCCGTTCTTTAATAGATCTTCTACGCTCTATTAAGTCCTGGTTGCAAAGCACTTATTACACTTAGATCCCTAAGTAAAACTGCCTTTTGAGGTCTATGAGTGTGCTTTAGGTAAAAATATCTCTTTTGTTTTCATTATTGGCGTATTTTGGAAGTAAACAATTAACTTGCTGTTAACCAAAATCTCTCACAACAATGTTTTGAGCTCTTTAAGCTTTTTAAAGTTTAAAAAATATTGTTAATGATAACTCTGGTGAATTTTATGCCAACCAACGAACAATTAGTAAGACGAGGCATTTTTATAGCTACTGGCTATTTATGTGCTGGTGTAGTGGTTGCTATTTTTGCAGGTCTACCTTTATGGATCTCATTTTTTAATAGCGAATTTTCAATTGCTGCAATTGTGGTTAGCTCAACCTTTATTGCAGGCCTCATTATTGGCATGTTGATCTTACGCCCTTTAATTCCAAAGGTTGGTGTAAAAGCCGTGTTTGAGCAAGATGTTTTAATCTTAATGATAGGCTTACTGTTCATGTCTTTAGCCATGAACCAGGCCATGCTCATCGTTGGTCTTTTAGTGACTGGTGCCGCTATGAGCTGGTACTTTACTGCTAACTTTAAAGTCCAAGTAAAAGCAGCTAAAACTGGTGGTGCCTCTGCCCTTGCTTTAGGTGGCTGGGCATTAGGACCTATTGTGGTAGTTTTTGTCTTAAACTACTTTGAACAACATGGTTTACTTATCTTACGTTTACTCTATGCTCACTTCATTATTTTTGCTTTCTGGGTATGGGTACAGCGCTTAGGTCTTCATACTGATTACTCCGATGCCCCAGAGTTTATCTTACGTATTCAAAGCGATGAGGTAGTAGCAAAAGCTCGTCCACGTAAAAAGATTTTTGATCCAGGTGCAAGCGCCTCTGATGAGTTTTTAAAGAATCACTCTACTATTAAAGATCAAGATAAGAGTGAAAGTGATAGCAAAAACTCACCTGAAAATCGTGTGTAATAACTTTAAATTAGTGTGTGTGTGTTGCTATTTAGCAATGTATGAATGAAAGGTTTGATATGCCCTTGTTATTAAAACTATTCAGCTTAATAGCTTTGGGACTGGTGCCCATGGCTCCTGCCTGTGCCAGTGAAGCTATTTTCACCACTACCACCATCTATGGCATTCGCTATGAGATGATTATCTTTGGTCTTATTTTGCTCGGCGTTGCTGTGTTCTACAATAAGACCATGCATGTTGCCGTTATAGGTTTATTATGCTTGTGTTTTTACAAGTATGAATTTATTGATGGCTTTTCTGTAATTCATAAGGTTATTGGTTATACCAATGCAGATGGCCAATGGGTTAAAGGCTCTTGGAACACATATTTAAACCTAGCTTTAATGCTTCCTGGCTTTGCTATTTTAGCTAGCATTTTCGAAGAGTCTCGCTTCCCTGCTGTACTACCACGCTATCTTCCTCAAGGCATCTTTGGTGCTATGGCCTTGCTAGCTTTTGTATTTATCCTCTCTACTTTCTTGGATAATATTGCAGCAGCAATTATTGGCTGTTCTATGGCAGCTACCTTATACAAAAACAAGGTACATATTGGTTACATTGCAGCTATCTGTGCGGCCTCTAACGCTGGTGGTGCTGGCTCTGTTGTAGGTGATACTACCACTACCTTAATTTGGATTTATGGTAAGGATCCTTTAGTTTTAGCTCATGCCTTTATTCCTGCTATTGCTGCTTTCTTAGTATTAGCTTTCTTTGGTGCTCGTCAGCAACATCACTATACTCAAGATATTTTTGTTCCAGAGGGTGGTGTTAAAGTTGAAAATCGCCGTATTGCATTAGTTGGCTTAATCTTAGCTGGCGCTATTATTTTCAACTACTTCTTTGAGTTCCCTGCTTTAGGTATTTGGATTGCAATCTTAATTGGTACTCCTTTTGTTAAGATTAACTTCCGTGAAGGCTTAACCGCTATTGAGTCCACCGTATTCTTGATTGCATTAGTATTCTGCGCTGAGTTAGTTCCTATTGACTCAGTACCAGATGCTTCCATCTTATCTACTATGGCTATTGGCTTCGTGTCCTCAGTATTTAATAACATCCCATTAACTCAATTAACCTTAATTAAGGGTGGCTATGACTGGGCATTAATCTCTTATGCTGTAGGCTTTGGTGGTTCCATGATTTGGTTCGGTTCCTCTGCAGGTGTAGCCGTATGTAACGTCTTCCCTAAGGCCCGCTCTTTCATGAACTGGTTACGTTATGGTTGGCACATTCCTTTTGCCTTCATAATTGGTTTTGGTGTGTACCTCATTACCTTAGGTTGGGATCCGATGAAGGGCAACCCACCAGATCAAATGCCTGAACCTATTACCAAGCAAGAAGCTATTGGTAACACTAAAATTCACAAGAATGCAGCTATCCCACCTCAAGTACAATTCATGCCTGAGGCTCAAGATAGTGCGGCAGCTCCTGCTCCTGTGACACAGGACTAGTATAAATATACAGAAAAGGACACTAAATAACTGTGCATAGACTGGCACAGTTTTAAAACACTGCCAACTTAACCGTCCTGAATTTTTCTAAATTTCGTACAATATCTCAGATATAAACACAATATATCTTACACAATTACTAAGGGCTAAAGCTTAATAAACCTGATGCTTTAGCCCTTTTTTATTTTTAGAAAATCACTCAATAAACCATTGATAATATGCCATAATTATGCATACGATTCGCACGAATATCTTAAGCAATATGAACTTCTAAAGCTTAGTAGGGAAAAGCAAAAGCAAAAGCAAAAGAAAAGGCTAAGGCTAAGGCTGAGGAAAGGCTAAGGCTAAGTCTAAGGCAAGGCTAAGGCAAAGCTGCTGCCGATAAAGGGCTTTATCTTATAGAGTTGCTAGTGAAGCAATTACACAATATGCCTTTAGCTAGGTTTGATTAAAGCTACTGTATAGGTGAATAGGCAGCTCTACTGTTAGCCTAGGAAGGTCTATTGCAGGTGAGGTTTTGCCTTCGTGAGGATAAGCGTTCGTGGAAAGTTTGTGTGGCAAAACTTTAGATGCTTTTGGGACTGTTCAATAAAAAGAGGCCTTGTGGGTAAACAAGGCCTCTTAAGGTGTGTGCTCAAATGAGCTTTAGTTGTGTAGGCAGAAATATTGCCTTTTGGTGTTTAAGCCTTAATTAAAGCAATACGATGACAGCAGTGCCTTCTGGAACGATTACTTGCTTATTCTCGATAGTAGCCTTATCAGAGCTTAATAAGATTTGGCTGTTGACGTTAACGTCAAACTTAACTGGAGCAGCGCCAAAGTTTGCAACTACCATTAAGGTGTGCTCTTTACCCTTACGTAAGTAAGCGATGGTGTGGTCGTTTGGATCCTCTAAGGCAACAAACTCACCATAAGTAAAGGCCTCAATGTACTTAGGATCTTTACGTAACTTAATTAAGGTCTTGTAGTAGTTAAGTACAGAGTTAGGATCCTTTTGCTCAGAAGCTACGTTAACAGTCTTGTAGTCCTGGTTAACCTTCATCCATGGCTTAACAGTTGAGAAGCCAGCGTACTGACTATCATCCCATAGCATTGGAACACGGCCATGGTCACGAGCTTGATCATTTAAGACCTGCATAGTAACGGTCTCAGATAAGCCTTGCTCTTGACACATCTGGTATTGATCCTTGCTCTGGCAATCATCTAACTCATCGATGTTGTCAAACTTGGTGTTAAGCATACCAAGCTCTTGGCCCTGGAATACGAAAGGAACGCCCTTTAAGGTGAGGTTTACAGTACCTAATGCCTTAGCACCCTTGGCGTTTTGCCACATAAGTGGTAAGTAGGTAGAAACACCACGTGGCTCATCATGGTTCTCGATAACTGGAGCTAAGAAACCAATATCACCGGCAGTCTTTTGAGCCTCAAAAATTACCTTACGGTATTGGGCTACGCTTAACTTCTCAAAGCCATAGAAGCAGTAGTGCTTGGTTAAAGCTTCACGAGCGGAGAAATCAAAGATGGAGCTAAATACACCATCATCGCCAATAAAGTCTTTTACGTTGTCCTTAGTAATACCAAATACTTCACCTACGGAGAACTTATCGTTAGGGTGGAAGGTACGGCTATTCATTTCACGTAAGAAGTTTAAGGCAACATCAACGTTTTGGCTGTTCATCACGCCGCAGGAGCACATGCCATCGCCTACGCTATCAGGAGTGTACATAGGATAGGTAGGATCTTTACCGATACACATAATGGCATCAACAC
The DNA here is from genome assembly GCF_000482845.1 of Anaerobiospirillum succiniciproducens DSM 6400. Taxonomy (GTDB): domain Bacteria; phylum Pseudomonadota; class Gammaproteobacteria; order Enterobacterales; family Succinivibrionaceae; genus Anaerobiospirillum; species Anaerobiospirillum succiniciproducens. Next base: position 10,120 of record NZ_AXWV01000055.1, on the reverse strand, counting down.
GGAAGCCAGCAATACCCATGTCCACTAACCACCAGTTCATCATCTCATAGATCTTCTCACGAAGTTTTGGATTGAACCAATTGAGATCTGGTTGCTTCTTGTGGAAGAAGTGGCAGTAGTAAAGATTGTCTTGGCCTGGAACCTTATCCCATACGCTGCCGCCAAAGCAAGCACGTAAGTTGTTAGGCTCTTTACCATCCTTGCCTTCACGGAAAATAAAGTAAGAGGCTTCTTCACAAGTTGGATCAGCACTAGCCTTCTTAAACCACTCGTGCTCATCAGAGCAGTGGTTTACAACTAAGTCCATAATAATGCCAATACCGTACTTATCAGCCTCAGATTTTAACTTCTTGAAGTCTTCTAAGGAACCGAAGATAGGATCGATATCTTGGTAGTCAGCAATATCGTAACCCTGATCTGCAAAAGGTGACTTATAAATAGGAGAGATCCATAAGAGCTCAATACCTAAGTCAGCTAAATAAGGGATCTTTTCAATAATACCTGGTAAATCACCAAAACCATCACCATTGGTATCTTTGAAGCTCTTTGGATAAATTTGATAGGCTACTTTGCCATGCCACCACTTGGTCTGCATATTCTTCTCCAATAGACAATAGCTGACTGTAAACACACACGTAATGACTTAATTAGAATTAGTGTTAATCAGCCCAAGGTAAAAATACAACTACAATGTCAATCACATGACTATAGTCTTGCTTAATAAAGGTTAAAAACTTGCTTAGATTAACCTATAGCTAAAACTAAATCAGATGCTTAATAAAACACATCTTATAGGAAATAAATAAGAGTAAAAGCCGATTTAGTGAACATTTACCCCTGTTCCTACAAGAGCAATTATAGAGAGCTAATAGGATAATCTGTTATGACTTTTTGGCTAAAAAGTACACTATATTAACTATAACTTATTAAGATCGCTGAATATGAGTGACCTTTATCACAAAGTGACCGAAGGTCTGGGATCCGCCTATATGCTGTATGGTTTTGAAACCTCATACTAAGCACAGCCCATACGCTTAGCAGGTCATGTCCTTATCAGGCCATGGCCTACGCTTGCATAGTCTGCTAGAACCTTCAATGCAACCTTAGCCCACCTAACAAGTTGGTGCTTAGGGGCGTGCTAGGTTTTGATGGTCTTCAAAAGTGGAGAGCAATTAACAGTAGGGGATTAGGACTTGGACTTGGGCTTGGTGAGGCAGCTTAGAGGTGGGGTGCTAATTTTATAGGCTCTGTGATAGAGCCTATAGGAGCACTAACTTTAGTTAGTGCTCCCGGCGATAAAAGATCTAACTATAGTGCCATTTAGTTCTGAGTCTTGTAGTTAGGGGCTAAAGGATCGCCCTCAACCTTACGTCTTTCTAACTCCTTGATAATATCAGGATAGATCTTGTCAAGCTTATAGCCAAGTACAGAGACAATACCAAGGATAAAGAGGCCAGCTGGTAATACAGTGGTTGCTAATAAGATGGTGTTCATAGCCTCAGCAGTCTGCTCTGTAGCGCCGTTAACATAGCCACCAAATTGCATTACTGAGGATGCTAATACAGCACCTAAGCCAGCAGCTAACTTCATACCGAAGCTTGCGCCTGAGTAAACCATACCCTCGTGGCGCTCGTGATCAATGTACTCACCATACTCTACACAGTCAGGTAACATGGCGAATACGCAAGCGTAGGTAAAGCCTTGACCGAAGCCCCAAATAGCAGCGGCAATGAAAGCTACAGTAGCGCTATATGGATCAATAAATCTAATTAATGCAGCACAAGCAATTACAGCACAGGCAAACATCAGAGCGTTTCTCTTACCAATAGTTCTGAGCACAATTGGTAAGATTAAGATCATGGAACCAATCTTAAAGACATTCATAATGGTGGCAAAAGTACCAATATGATTTGGGTTGTCCAAGAAGTAACGGCAGTAGTAAGTATTAGCGGTACCAAATACTGTGTCAGAAGTAAAGGTAGTTAACATGGCGAAAGTTAACATGATCCAATACTTGTTGTGGAATAAGCCCTTGACTACCTTTAAAGTGGTCTTTAAATCGCTCGTCTCAGGTACTGGAGTAACAATACGCTCATGACAGAAAGCAAAGGTTAAGAAGAAGCAGAAGCAAGCTACTGCACCTAAGATCATGAAAGTAATAGTCCAAGCGGCCTGATCATTACCGAAGAACTCAACCATAGGTAAGGTTACAATCAAGGTTAAGGTGTTACCTGCGGTAGCTAAAAGCATACGGTAGATAACGATAATAGATCTTTGGTAAGCATCATTGGTCATAGTAGTGGTCATAGAGCCATAAGGGAGGTTAACGGCGGTATAAACCACAGTAATGGCAAAGTTGTATGACACAAAGATGTAGACATATTTGAACCAATCAGACATCCCTGGAGGCACTGAGAACAGAGCCACCATGGCAATGAAGAATGGAATCAACATGCGGATCAGCCATGCACGAGCCTTACCATAAGGGCTCTTGGTATGTTCGATTAACCAACCAACAAATAGATCGGAAAAACCATCAAGGAAACGTGAGAGCAACATAATGGTTGCTACAACAGCAATATTGACGTTTACAAACTCAGTGTAATAGTAAATCAAAATACTGCCAGTAGGAGTGTAGAGCATCTGGCTAGCAAAATCGCCTAAACCATATGAAAATTTCTCTGTAAATCCAATATTAGGATCTTTTTGAGGGTTGTTTGCAAGACGAGGAAACAACATGATTAACTCCTTTTAAGACTAACTTAGAGTGTTTAAACCTAAGAAGTTCTGTAAAAGCATGAATGAGCGCCAAAGCTCTATCATTAAACACACACAAAACCTTGATCTTGTCTATACTCCATCATAGACAAAATAGTAAAAAGATATAAAAAAGAGCTATGAGCATTAGTCTTTTCATCAAGGCAACTTGCTTGGCTATAACAACTATAGAACGAGCAAAGTAAATAGTTATTATGATGGTTGCTACTTTCTTATTAGAGTATGGGTGGAGTAAAAGAATGCTAGCAGCCAGCCTGATATTGGGCTAAAAGTAACCTTGCTAAAACAAGTATTGCTCTTAGCTCAAAAGGTAATGGTTTTTTAGCTAACTATAGTGCGATCACTACTGCACATACGGCAGGAATGATAATTTGGTTATCTTTAATTTCTACGCTCTTGGAGCTTAAAACTACTTGAGCATTAGGGGTAACTTTATGAACAATAGCACTGTCTTCAAAGTTAGCAATTACTTGAATTTGCTTGCCATTAAGCTCACGAGCAAAAGGAACAACATATTCTGCTTGTGGCTCTAAAGCTACGAACTTACCATCGGTTAAGATATCGTGGTATGGCTCATTGTTCTTTAAAGCAATTAACTTCTGATAGAAAGCTAAGGTTGAGTCAGGATCATTTTGCTGAGCACGAACATTTAAGTTCTTATAATCCTGGTGAACCTTAAGCCAGGTAATCTGTGCGCTAGAGAAGCCAGCGTTTTTCTCATCAGACCATAAAACTGGGGTGCGAGCATTATCACGGGATTCGATATTGAGAATATCTAAAGCCTGACGCTCGCTAAAACCTGCCTTAAGAGCAACTTTGTAGTTATCCTTAGCAGCTACATCGTCAAACTCATAAATAGAGTCAAAACGAGTATTGGTCATACCAATTTCTTGGCCTTGGTAAATAAATGGCATGCCTCTTAAGAGTACATTAACTGCACCAAAAGCCTTGGCACCATCAGCATTTTGAGCATGGCGTGGTAAATAATAAGAAACGCCACGTGGCTCATCATGGTTTTCAATGATAGGGCACATAAAGCCAATATCATTAACACGCTCTTGGCTAGCAAAAATAGTATCGCGCCATTTAGCAATGCTTACTGGACGGAAACGGTAGTAGGCAGGGTACTTCTCATTAAGTTCACGAGCAGAGAAGTCGAAAATAGTGCTAAAGAAACCATCCTTACCAATGTAGTTGCGTAAAGACTCAGGGTTAACACCAAAGGCCTCAGCAACAGAAATGGCACCATGCTTTTTAAAGGTGGCATTGTTCATTTCGTGTAAGAAAGTAGCAGCCTCATCAGATAACTTAGCTGTCATCTTAGCAGCTGAGCACATGCCGTCAGGTGCATCAGCAGGAAGTCCTGGGAAGGTTAGGTCTTTGGCAATATTCATGATGGCATCAATTCTAAAGCCAGCAACACCCTTTTCTAGCCAGAAATTGATCATGTCATAAAGCTTCTGGCGTAATGGTTCATAGTACCAATTCAAATCAGGTTGCTCTTTGCAAAAGTAGTGTAAATACCATAAGTCTTCATTTTCATGACCTGGTAATTTCTCCCAAACAGAACCGCCAAAATAAGAGCGTAAATTGTCAGGAGGGCAACCATTCTTGCCTTCACGAATGTAAAAGTACTTGGCTTCTTCACTATTAAGATCGGCACAAGCTTTTTTAAACCACTCATGCTCGGAGGAGCAGTGATTGATTACTAAGTCTAAAATGATGGAAATACCACGCTCTTTAGCTTTAGCTAAGAGCTCATCAAAATCATCCATGGTGCCAAAGGTAGGATCAATGGCCTGATAGTCTGCAATATCATAGCCCTGATCTACAAATGGACTCTTAAAAATAGGGGATAACCAGACAAGCTTAACGCCTAAATCTTTAAGGTAATCAAGCTTAGAAATAATACCCTGTAAGTCGCCGATACCATCACCATTGGAGTCACAAAATGACTTTGGATAAATTTGATAGGCAACTTGGCCCCACCACTTATTAGACACGGTAATCTCCAAGAATCACAATCGCCTCTTAAGCTAACCCTAATCAAATTAGGGGTTCACACACAAAGCTAAGAGGACACTCCTTATGTACAAAAACAACATCTCCTACCTGTAAAAAGCAAACACACAGTCAAATCTTAATCTACAAAGCAGGAGCCAAATTATTCAGGCAATATGAATTGTTGCAGTCATTTTTTTGCAAATACATGCAAAATATTATCGCCTTAAATGGTTGTTAAGTATAAATTAAGACAAATTAGAAAAAGTCCAAAAAAATCATCAAAAAAATACACTAAATTAACATTTGTCTGCAAATTTTGTGATCTGTTGCACAAATTGATTTTGAGCACATATTGAGTAGAAAACTTTATTAAATAGCGTAAATATGAGATTTATGTCGTTAGTGCTAAATCATTCAAGCGTAGTTTAATGTATGTTAGCTTATCAAAGCGATAAATCTTTGAGATAATAATTACACAATATGAACTTAATCATATTATCCTGAATTTTCCTAAATTTCGTACAATATCTCAGATATAAACACAACATATCTTGCACAATTACTAAGGGCTAAAGCTTCATAAACCAGATGCTTTAGCCCTTTTTTTATTTTTATACAACACTCAATAAACCATTGATAATATGCTATAATTATTCGTACGGTTCGTATGGTATCTTAAGTAATATTTAGGGCAATATTGTCATGGCTTTGTACAGAAATCTTAAGCAAGTTCCAATACCTAAAGGTGCCAAAGTTTCAAGTTACGACAAAAGAGTTTATGTACCCTCACAATCTAGTAGTGGTACTAAAAGTAAACGTGAGATTGGGCAAGAGACTGAGCCAGGCATGATGGTGCCTAACGATAACTTTCGTATTGAGTACCCAAGCCTTTGGAAGCAGCACTATCCACAGTCACCAATCCCAATTCCTATGATCAGTGTTGGAAACTACGCTGTTTCTCTAAGCATTGGATTGAACTCAGGTCTATACCATGACTTACAGGAATGCTTTGGTCCTTGGCATGGCAATGCAATTATGGACTTTGCTCGCTATATGCTTACAGAACAATCTTCTGTTGCAATGAATTATGAGCAAGCCATGGATAATCAGCTTTTCTTTCTCGGTAAAGGAGAGAATGACAGCTGGTTCTCTAACTTGTTTTCAAAACACATTACCGCAACTCAAATTCACGACTTCAGGGATGCATGGTTGAATCGTTGTGTTGCCAATGGCATGCAAGACGTCTGGCTCTGTATTGATGGCTCAAACAGTGACTCTGTCATGGAGAATAGTGATTTAGCAGAGCTTGGCCACTCTAAATCATTAAAGGATCGCCCAATCATCAGTTATATATGGGCTGTAGACCCTGCCTCAAAGCTGCCTGTAACATGGTTTGTTAACAATGGAGGCATGCCAGATTGCAAAGCTATAGACGAGATTATTAGGTACTTAGCTGCATCTAACCTAAAGATCAAAGGTGTAATCTTAGATAGAGGATTTGTCTCTAGAGAGTTTCTTCAGCTATTGACTGATAAAGGGCTTGACTACATTGTCATGCTTACATCAACCACAACAGGCTTCAAGACAATGCTTGAGAAGCATGGTGAATCTTTAATCAATGAAAATGCTGAGTTTCTGCTTTCGAGTGAATACATCTTTGGAGTTGAAGATAAGGTTAAAGTCTTTTCAAACAGTAAGAGTGAAGACTGTGTAGCCTTGTACTTCTCTGCTCAAAGAAAGTATAAGCAGGGAAAAAACTTCGTAGAAAAGCTTTTTGAGGCACATGAACAGATTGCTAATCAGATTGAGAAAAACTCGGTGAAGGTGACCATTCCTCAGGGCTTTAAACGTTACTTTAAGCTTATTAAGGATGGTGAAAGAGTTATAGGATTTGAACGTGACAATGCGGAAGTACAGTCTTCATTGCGTCAAAATGGATTTCATGCAATAGCCTCGGCGGAAGATAGAAGTGCGTTAGAGATTATGGAGCTCTACCGACTGCGCGACTATAGCGAAAAGCAGTTCTCACAACTAAAGACTCAGTTAGGCGGTGGAACTGTTAGGGCTCACTCTGATAAAGGTGCACAAGCCCGATTCATGGTTGGTTTTGTAGCATCAATCCTGCGTACCCACTTAATGGTCAATTGCCAAGAACTCAAGATAAAAGATACGAATCGACTAATAAAAAGTCTTGATAGTGTGTCACTTCGTCGAGTACCTTCTGGCAGATATGTGGCTTGCCACAATTACCGTGTCGACATTGAAAAGTTGTTTGATCGACTTGGTATTGAGTTCAGCCACTTGGAAAAACTTGCTGAGGTCGCAAACCAACAGTCTGAAGGCAAAGACACAACTCAAGTTAGAACATTAGAGCTCTATGTAAAAAGAGGACGCGGTCGACCTAAGGGAAGAAAGAACAATAAAACCCTTGAAAGAGAAGCTGCAGAACAAAAGCTTGATGTAGTCAAGGTTAAACGAGGTCCAGGTCGTCCTAAGGGCCGAAAGAACAACAAAACTCTTGAGATGGAAGCAGCCGAGCAAGCTCTTGGTATTGTTAAGATTAAGCGTGGTCCAGGTCGTCCTAAGGGGCGTAAGAACAATGCAACTCTTGAGAGAGAAGCGGCTGAGCAAGCTCGTGGCATTGTTAAGGTTAAGCGTGGTCCAGGTCGTCCTAAGGGGCGTAAAAACAACAAGACTCTTGAAAGAGAGGCTGCTAAACAATCCATAAACATGGATGTAGTTAAGCGTGGTCCAGGTCGTCCTAAAGGCAGGAAAAACAACAAAACTCTTGAAAGAGAGGCCTTCAAACAATCCATTGGGCTTGTAGCGCTAAAGCGTGGCCGTGGGCGTCCTAAAGGCAGAAAGAACAACAAAACTCTTGAAAGAGAGGCCGCTATACTCGCGCAAACTGATATACAGTAACTGGTGTTATAGCAGATGCACACGGCATCATTAACTGTGATGTAGCAATGGAAAGATGACTATCCGCTTTAGAGGATGAATCGAATGAATCTCTTCTGGCACAAAAGAATATTTTAGGTAATATCTTTGATGTCTTTGTACGAAATTTAGAAAAATTCAGGAGATCATCTGCCTAATTGTACAGAGACGACTAATGGGCATGATGTGCGGTCGCAGGTGCCAGATCGTTGCAAGGTGGCAGAGGTTGTGACAGATAGATCGCGGCAATTGTGAAGTCATGCTACTGCCAAAAGAAAACGGCCTGCAAGATGGGATCTTACAGGCCGTGGCGCATATGCATGCGGAGATCAAAATCGATTGGGCGTTAGATGACGAAGCTATCTGTTAAGACGCAACTTGAGGAGATCCTTTTGAATTAATTTTCGGTTATGCCGCGAGATGGCCAGTCTTTATAAGTTTCATATAGAGTATAGGACAGAAATTGCCACCACGATGGCCCCATGGCTTTCATAATAGAGAATCCCATCTTATTAACACTGTTCATACGTACTCTACCGTCACTATAAACTATAGCTTGAAGCCCCTTAAAGTAGAAGTCTAGGTTCTCCATCCTTGGATTGGTCTTGTTGAATCCAGGGAAGTCATCAGACAGAACTATCTTGTTCTCAGCAATCAGATTTGAGACCATCTTCTGCATATGTTTTCTAGCAAAGACGGCCATCATAAGAAGACACAATAATCCTTCAATGCGCTCTGTTTTTTGCAAAAAGAATCTGGAAAGATAGAGCTTTCTGTTCTTCATCTCTCTCCAAATGCTCTCAACATGAATGTTGTTCTTGTACATTTGTAGAAGATCCAGCGCTGTCCAACTGCGCTGAGTATCTGTAGTGACAAGCATGTACATACCCTCACGCCTGATAGCCTCTTGAACCTTTGTTTCATCTAGCTTGCAGATTGAGGTGATGGTGTAATGCTTGATGCACTTCTCAGGTTCTGCATTTTTTCTTGGCCTACCTCTAGATTTGTTCTTTTCAACTGCGTTCACACTGAAGTCTGTCAAGGTGCTGAACTTGAGGTCTTTTGCTATAGCTCTGAACTCTGCCTCAGCATCAGGCTGGCATAAGAATGTCTTTTTAGCGAGCGACTTGTTGATGCGTGCAACCTCTTTCTCAGCATTCTTTCTGACTGACTTTTCTTTGGTCTTTGCTAGATTTTCGTTCAGAAACAAGCATGCTACGACAGGGTATCCAAAAAGCTCATGATCATGAATAAACCTGTGCTTAGGGACAATGGACTCTTTTGTGCGTAATGAGTTCCACTCCTCTTGTGAGCAAACATCTGTTAAGTCTTCATCTGATGAATAAGCGCTACGGGCAATGGTCAGATTGTCAGGCACGCGTGTGATCAATTCGAGATTTCTTTGCTTTGCTGCATCAAATGAACGTTGTGTGCAAAGAGCAGAGTCACCTGCGAAGTATTTGACCTTCTTAAAGGCCTCAGTAGCGGCATCAGAAAACTCAAGAATCATGTCAGCAAAGTTTAGCTTATCACTTCTATTGCCGTCCCAGATTTTAAAGAACATAGGCAGGCCAGCTGCACCTTCAACCAAAGAGCCAACTATCACCTGAGGTAAGTCTGGTCTATGGTCTTTTGAATGGCCGTATGTGAAGTCTACAGGTCTATCACCGTCATCTTCTACAGGCTCATAAGCATGCACATAGCTCCAGTGTGCCATCTCGATAGCAACATCTAAGCTTTCATCGTAGCTATCGGTATCTTTGCGCTGCATTGCTTCGAACTCAGCCTGATTCATCAGTCTAATGCGCTCTTCCTTTTCGGCTTGGTTCGTTGTAGCAAAACCGACCTTGTACATGCTTGTAGTGTCGATGTGAAAGCAGTCAGAGATTTCATGTTGAGTCAGATTCAGACTGATGACATGGTCAGCAAACTCAGAGTAGATCCTGTCAGCGCCATAGTGGTACATGCTCTCGAGAGCATCAGCAAATACATCTCTGTTTAGATGCTCAGGGCAGATGCTTGGATCTACTTGTAGAAGGGCAGGCACTGCAGTACCAAGAACACGGCTTACAGAGGAATTCAAAGATTGATAGTTGCCGCTGTAGAGCAAAAGCATTAGCGCAGCTAAAGCTTGTCCCCTGTCAATCTTATGCTGTCCTTTCTTGCCTATACGCTCATTTACAAAGTCAATAAAGCCTGTAGCTGACAGGAATCCTGCCATAAAAATCATGTGATCAATCGTAAGCTGGTTAACAATTTCTGGATCTTGGAACTCAGCCTCTAAAGCCTCAAGCTCAATCTTATTTTCTTTGGCTACATAACTCTTTGACTGGGACATGGGGACTCCTAATTTCCTACTTCTAGAAAATTATATCAAATTCATCTCCTCAAGTTGCGT
>NZ_AXWV01000054.1 GCF_000482845.1 Anaerobiospirillum succiniciproducens DSM 6400 | reverse complement strand
TATTATAACACGCCGCATCCATACATAATGTATGGCTGCCTTATGAATCAGGGCTGCAATTAACTGTAAACGTGTTATAAACCGCAAGAGCGCATGGGATAAAGTCTGTGTGGTCATACAACATAGACTCATTATCGTTAATCGCACCATTTAGGGCAGCCTCTTGTGCTCCATCATGATCCATTAAAAGACCTAATGAGGTGGCAAGTTCTTGCTGCATACTAATTAAAACTGGCGCTATCCTGGCCTTTTGGCACTCCTCAATGTCCTCTTGATGCACAAATACTGATACCATCGCATCAAGTGGCTCGTTAAGATTAATCTCTAATGGCTCATCAAGGCCACAATTAGCATCTACAGTAACACTTGATGGGTGACTATCATGCATGGCTTTGCTAAGCACACACCTTGAACTTCCTGCCGCCTTTGGTAACTTGAAGCAGTAGACCACGCCCTTTGGAACCTCACTTGAGACAATGGTGTGTTCGTACGGATCAATACTCAATACATCCATCTTAAAGATGCTTAGCCCCGTAAGCTTAATTAGAGCCTCTCTTAAGGTCCATTGTTGCGTAAAAAACAAGGCTTTATCTGCGTCGCTCTCAAGCTTCAAATAATAATCAAGCTCTTTATCGCTTAGGACACGCTCAACTAATGGCTTACGTAAGCGTTTAATATTAGCTACCTCAAGATCGATCCCCTGCTCTTTGCTTCCTGTAGATAGGGCAATTAAATCTATAGAGTGGCTAAGATTAAAGTGAACCTCATTGACGCTCTTACTTAAAGTGCCAATAAATGGCTTACCACTTGGTCCAAGCATGAGCGGCGGCAGAGGAGCATTTATATCTAACAGTCCTTGCTCAACTAATGCGAGTTTGAGTAAGCCGCGCCCTGATAGATAGGTTTTACGACGTAGTGGTTTAAATGAGGATGCAGAGTTTAATAAGAACTCATCTTTTGCCACTAATCTATGTATGCAAGGACTAGCTGGACTGACATAAGCAATCTTTAGTTGCGTTTGCTTCATCTATGCTAGATCCTCATTATTGCGTAACGATAAAAATAACTAAGGCCGCTAAGCGGCCTCAAACGTTGCCTCCCCGCTAACTTTAATTAACTAAAGATAAGGGGAGACATAATGAATGTTTAGTTAATACTACTCTTGAGTATCTGCACTAGAGCGACGTATGGTGCGCTTTAAAGATGCGACCTTACGCTTCTTTAAGCTTGCAGCCTCCTCAACGACAGCTTGAGTATCATCAGCCTTGCTGCGGCTGCGGCCTTTGAGAGAGTGAACACGACGCTTTGGCTCATCGCTATCTAATGTTGCAGCGCTTGTAGCTGCTGTAGCACTTGCGGTTACTACACTAGCAGGAGCTGCAGTGCTTGCAGATGGGGCTGAGGCGCTAGCTGCGGCAACCGGTCGCTTTTGAGCTGAAGCATTAGATGCTGATGCCACAGCCTTAGTCAGGCGAGCAATCGACATATCACTCTTTGGAGCCATATCGCTCTTAAGCTTAGCCTCATCATTAATAGCGTTAACATCCACATCCTCTGAGTGAGGTGGAACTACGCCTGACTTGGAACGATCGGCACGAGCTAATACTGCACGAGCGGCATTACGTGCTGCTTCAAGTGAAGAGCTAACAGCCTCAGATGGCTCAGTACGCTCTACATCAGGTACCTCAACCTTCTTGCTAGCATGAGCTGCAATAGTAGCTCTAGCCTTTGCAGCCTCACGAGCGCGATTTCTTGCAGCGCTACGAGCAGCCTCAAGTGCAATCTTAACCTCATCTGGATTAGATGCATTGCTCAGCTGCTTTTTAGCATCATCACGAGACTTAGCAAATGCACGTGCAGCCTCTAAAGCGCTCTTAACATCAGAGGTCACGGCGCGAGACTGAGGCTTTACATCGACCTTAGTCACAGCATCGCTCTTGAGGACCTGTCGTGGTGTAGCTACCTTACGCTCGGTATTTGGAATCTGACGACCAGCGGCTGATGCAGCTTTCTTAACGTTTTCTAAACGATTAATGCGAGCAGCACCTGCGGCAAATGACTTAGGAGTACGAATGGCAGTAGGCAGAGAATCAGGAACAGTTCTGATCATCTTCTGTGGAACTACTACGCCAGTACGCTCTTTAATTGCATTAGCAACTAAGGAGCTTGCAGTACGTGACTGTAATGCTGCTGCAGCCTTATTAGCCACACCATGCTTTGAAACGATACTGCCCTTATCTTTCTTCCAGGCAGCAGCCACAGCTGCGGCAGCTGAACGCTCCTGAGCAGCTTGGCGAGCTTTAGCAATGCGTGCCATAGCATTAGCACGTGCAGCCTTAACCTTTGGATCATTGCCTGGATTTATTGATGAAATTCGACGTAAAGGCTCTTCATTATCAGCTACCGGGAATGACCACTCGTCATCTTCAGGAACATCCTTACGTGTATTAGCAGCAGCTGTAGCCTTAGCGGTATTTACAGCGGCTCTGATGCTAGCGGCCAAATCAGCTGGATCCTCTTCATCCTCATGAGGAAGAACAGGAGTAACTACATTAAACTCGTTGGTTGCAGCCTCACTAGCTGCTGCTACAACTGCAGCAGCAACATCAGGGGAAGCACCCTTCTTAGCTAAGTCAGCAGAACGCATAGCTGCAACCTTGGCAGCTCGCTCTCTAGCTTTGGCAAGCATATCTTGCATACGCTCGGACTTAGTGGATGTTGAAACAGGCTTGCTAACGACACTGTTTGCAGCATCAAATTCATCGCCCTCAAAGCCAGCATCATCCTCTACGCTAGCTGCAATAGCATCCACCGCCTCTTTTGCCTCTGCAACAGCTGCCTGAGAGTCAAAGCCATCTGAGCCGATGCTATCGAGAGTTGAAGCATCAAAATCACTAGCATTGAAGCCATCTGTAAAGGAGCCACTAGTATCGATACTATCGACTGCTGCCAGCATCTCATCGGTATTGAAATCTTCACTACCAGGCAAAGCAGCGGCGGCAGCAGCCATAGCTGCAATATCCTCAGCTAAATCCATAGCATTAAGATCAGCACCAGCAGCTGCAGCTTTAGCTTTAGCAACTTCTGCCTTGATACTTGCTGCTACGCCACCTTCAGCTGGAGCATTTAAAGGCTTAAACTCTTTGTGATGCTTATAGGCATTTTGCAAGAGACCACGGCCCTCAGAGCCAGCATTAGCAAATGCCATCTTTAAAGCTTCTGCTGCGGTACGTGGGCCCTTAACACGAGTCTCACCACCCTCATTTAAGGTTGCAAAAATCTTCTTTGGCTTTGGCTTAGTAGCTGAGGATGCTCTTAAAGCAGCAAGCTTAGCCTGAGCTACCATCTGTGCAGGAGTCAGCGCAGCAGCTGTTGATGCAGCTAAAGGCGCACTCTGAGACTTAAGCTCCTTAGTCTTATCCTCAGAAACACTATCTTTAGCCATCTGAGCTGCAGTAGCTTGAGATTTATCCTCAGCCTGATCATCAGCTGCGGCTGCGGCGGCCTTAGCTGCTGCAACCATGGCTTTAAGATCAGATACTGCCGGAGCGCTTGGCTTTTGGCTATCGCTCTTAGGCTCTTGAACATCATCTGATGCGGCGGCGGCGGCCTTAGCTGCTGCAACCATGGCTTTAAGATCGGATACTGCCAGAGCGCTTGGCTTTTGGCTATCGGTCTTAGGCTCTTGAACATTATCAGATGCGGCGGCGGCGGCCTTAGCTGCTGCAACCATGGCCTTAAGATCGGAGGCTACCGGAGCACTAGGTTTTTGGCTATCGCTCTTAGTCTCCTGAGCATCATCAGATGCGGCCTTGCTAGCAAACTCTGCTTTAGCGGATGTATCTGTGCGTGCAGCTGTATCAGTGCTTGCAGGGGTATCAGTGCTTGCGGCGGCATCTGCCTTGACAACTTCTTGTTCCTTATTGGCCTGCTTAGCGGCATTGAGGTTCTTAAGCTTATTAAGAGCCTCCATGACCTTTTGCTGTCTCTCAAGGTCAGAGATCATGCCAGGGTCATTAGCTAAAGCAGGTGAAATGGTGCTGCCATCGATACCAAACTTCTCTTGAATACCACGACGCATGCGCTCTTCAAGAGACTTAGCCTCTTCTTGAGCAGAGTCGACACGAGTAGTGTTGTACTCGTAGAAACGGGAGGCCTCGTTCTCAAAGTCACCCTCGAGCAAGGAGACGTGATTTAACGCCTCAGCAGCACGATCACTCTTTTCAAGAATGTCGTGTTCCTTATCTTGTTTTTCTAACTCTGCGCTAATTTCTTCACTTAAGACATCTTCAGAGCCTGGAGACATGCCATCTAAGTTCAGCTCAGGAAGCTCCTCACCACCTTCTTGAGCAGCGGCTAAGGTTGCCTGCTTAGCAATACTTGAAGGGGCCTGAGAAGACTTTTCCTCAGACTCGGATACACCCTTGTCTTCATCTTCAGACTGCTTTTCTCTTAAGTTGTGATTGTAAATAGAGAAACTGAAGTTTAAGGAGTCAAGGTTTAAGCCATCAGCAGCTCCATCCTGATTCTCACTTGCATCAGCTTTATTTGCAGAGCTTGACTGATAAGGCTCGCTTTTATTGCTTACCTCACTAGTCTCTGCAATCTTGGCATCGATAGCCTGACGGTCAAAGTCTGTAGCTGCACTATGAGCACCGTCTACCTTAAGCTCATCGTTTTTATCAGGCACATCTTCTGACTCTAATGAGGCTAATACCTCAGCTACAGTCTTGCGCTTGAAGTTTGGATAAACTGGAGATTGCTCTTGATCCTTAGGAGCTGCCTCGTAACGATCGTCATTGAGATCCTCGGCTTGTTGACCTAAAGCATCAGTGAGGTTGTGAGAGTCAAGCTCATCTTGGTTTTCATGCTCAATACGGCTTTGACGAGCAGTAGCTGAGTTTAAGATATCAGCAAAACCAGCTGATGAACTAGCAGTATCCTCAGTAGTTTTCTTGTTATAACTCTTTTGCAGATCAGCTACAGCTTCAGCATCGTCATTATCAATTACATCAAGTAACTGTCCTACCTTGCGACCTGTAAGAGGAACCTGAGCAAGCTCATTACCTACATTCTCTTGGGCACTTTGAGGCTGTGCTGCTTGACCTTGAGCATTAGCCGCATCAATCTTAGCCATTAGGCCAGACCATGGTGATGAGGCATTATCTTTATTGTTTGTATCTGATGCAGACTGTTTTTGCTCCTGCTCTTGTGCAACAGACATAGCAAGAGAACTCAGACGACTCATACGGTCAGCTAAGGCCTCTTTAGAAGGAGTATTAGCATCAGATGCTTTAGCTTGAGTTTCCTTACGTGCAGTTGCGGCTAAGAAATCGTTGCTAAAGTCAGGACCATCATCGGCACTTAAACCCTGCAGCGCAGCGCTACCAAAGCTGTTAGCTGCACTAGTGCTATCTCCGTTAGCATTAGTGCGTGGCTCTGGATAGCTATTATTTTCTTTTAATGGCTTGAATGCGCTGTCTGCACCATCAAGGCTCAGAGGAACATCATCAGCGCTTAAATGTCTTGAGCTAGCTCTCTTATTGCCTTTCTTGCCTGAGGCTTTTTGATTGCGTGCTCCCTTGCCTGCGAGATCTAAATCGTCCTGCTCCTCATCTAAGAACGAGTCCTCTACAGGGAGTACTGGTGCATCATCATCTTCTGCGCTTCTCTTAAAGAGCTTTAAGAGCAAGGCGCGCATTAAGAATAGAAAAGCGACAAAGGCCACACCACCTACGATACCATAGATATGACCAGAATCAGGATCAGGGAATTGCTCAGGAGTAATGCCTTGCGAGAGCAAGAACTCAATTATCTTCCTCGGAAATGCAATAGCTAATGCTAGCGGTACATCACCTGCGAGCATAGCAAAGATACCGAACCTAAAAGTACGGGGAATTAGGCAGAAAATAAGGCCTAAAGCGAATATGGTTGCGCCCATATACGAAAACAGGGCATCTACCGAGGAAACTAGATCAATCATGGAGCACTTAAAGAATAGATAAACAGGCTGTTAACTAGGTCGTCTTATTTAAGAATGTGCCCATCCAAGGACTGATAATTGAGCGGATTAGCACTCAAAGCTTAAGTGGATAGTTCCTTATACACGTACATAACACCTTTGTTATGAACTTGTATTTGGCACTCACAGGCAAACTAAGCCGATAAAGTGCTATCTCACTAACAGCACAGCGCAAGGATGATTGAATGGCCTTAACAGGCCCTAATTCGGTGCATAAGCGCATGCACCAAAGAACATAATCTTATAACGCACATAGCTCTACTCGATTATATCAAAGTCTATCAGCGCAAACTGCAATGCACGCCTCAAAGAGCCATGTTGTCTTATTATTCTCATGTGCGACGTCTTCGCACTATTTTGTGGCGGAGACTTATTTGCCAAACTATTCTTACAAAACTAACCTCAATTTAAAGCCTCTCTAACCTTGTTTTCTTAGCATAGATAAAGGCTTTACAGCTATTTTACGCACGCAATTCGTAAGCTACTTTTGGTAAGAGACTACTCCCCAATACAGAACATGGCTAAGTACTTGATTATGTTGAACGTTACACAGAAAATACTATTTTTCATAATGTCGAAACTAAGACTCAACTTACTCAAGGTATGTAGCGACTAATGCAAAATTTTCAAGCCACATAATAGGGCACAATGAAGATTATCAATCAAGCTAATACCAAGAAATAAGATAAGTTTATATGCCTATACGAACATTTTTGTTCTTGGCTACGAGAACTTAGCTTTTTGAGTAATCCATGACAGCGGATGAATATTTCATGGACAGTCTTACGATAGCTGATCGTTTTCGATATGTAATCTGCCTAACAGCACCATAGCCGTGGCAATAATTTTCCAACATTAGAGAAGTACTATGTTTGTTTGGGACGGAGATCCAATTGCTTTTACCATAGGTCCACTAACCTTGCGTTGGTACGGATTGTTCTTTGCCTCTGGCTTTGTGATTGGCTATTTCATCATGCAGGCTATGTTTAAGCGCCTTAAGTACAACACTGAAGACTTAGACAAACTGCTCGTGTATATCTTTGCTGGCACTGTCATAGGCGCACGTCTTGGTCATTGTCTTATTTACGAACCAGACTTCTACCTGTCCAATCCAATTGAGATCCTTAAAATCTGGAATGGCGGACTTGCAAGCCACGGTGGTACTGTAGGCGTGATTGTCGCCTACTCCATCTATATTTGGCGCTCCAAGAAGTATCGTTTCTTAGAGCTTGCCGATATGCTCAGCATCCCAATTGCGCTCGTATGTTGCTTCATTCGCTTAGGCAACTTTATGAACTCTGAAATTCTTGGAACCCCAACAGATAGTGCGTTTGGCGTTGTATTTGCCCGTTTGGGCGAAGACTTTGCCCGCCACCCTGCTATGCTCTATGAAGCTTGTGCTTACTTTGCCACTTTCATCGTGCTTACCTTCGTGTACTTTGCGATGAAAAAGCGCCCTGATGGTTTCATCTTGGGCTTAATGCTTCTTATGATCTTCACTGCTCGTGTCATCATTGAGCCATTTAAGATCGAGCAGGCAGATTATCAAACCAATGTAGGCATGAACGTAGGACAGCTGCTTAGTTATCCATTCATCATTGCAGCACTAGCTTTGATAATCTTTGTTTGGTACCGCTATAAGAAGAACGCCAAATAGCGTTAAGATAATTTTAAAAATTCTTTTCGTGGATCAAACCATCTTTGCTAGCACTTGTATTTTTGAAAGTTAGATTATTATCTTATTCATTAAAGTTTTAGCATTATGGGATACATCCTGATGGACTTTGTGTGTGTGTGTGTGTGTGTCCATCAGATTAATCATTTTGTTTATATTAAGGAGAGTATATGGCTCTTGAAGTTATCGTCCTTGCCGCAGGTATGGGCAAACGCATGCACTCTGATTTACCAAAGGTGTTGCATAAGGTTGCTGATGAGCCGATGCTCTTTCATGTCATTAAGACCGCTAGTGAGCTTAGCCCATCCAAGATTCATGTAGTACTTGGGCACAAGGGCGAGCAAGTGGAACAAGCTTTACAAAGCCTTGAGGGTGCTTGCCGCTCACTCATTAATGTGTGCTACCAAAAAGAGCAATTAGGTACCGCCCATGCAGTATCTCAGGCCATTCCTTGTGTCGATGCATCCTCAGATGTGATTGTTCTTTATGGGGATACTCCATTAACTCCAAAGAGCGAGCTTGAGCGTTTACTCTCAGGTCTTAACAGCTCTGCTATGACTTTGCTGACCTCACGACCAAAGAATCCTTTTGGCTACGGTCGCATCATCCGTGACTCAAAGGGCAGCATTCGTTGCATAGTTGAAGAAAAGGATGCTAGCGAAGAGCAAAAGGCAGTTCGCGAAATTAACACCGGCATGATCGCCGCATCAGCTGCAGTATTAAATGAGTATTTGCCAAAAATCTCCAACAACAATGCTCAAGGTGAGTACTACCTTACCGATCTCATTGAGCTCTTAGTTAAGGATGGCCGTACCGTAAGCCCTGTTGAGGCACAGCCTCACAACACCATGCTGCTCGAAGGCGTCAATAACAAGGTACAGTTATCTGCAGTTGAGCGTATCTACCAAAAGCAACAAGCCACTCGTTTAATGACTGAAGGCCTTACTTTAGCTGATCCTGAACGTTTTGATCTGCGTGGCACTCTGAGTTTTGGTAAAGACTGCTTTATCGATACCAACGTTATCATTATGGGCAAGGTGGTGCTCGGCGATAACGTAATTATTGGTACTGGCTGTGTACTTAAGGATGTAACCATTGGCGATCGCTCTGAGATCTCTCCATACTCCATCTTAGAAAAGTCTGAGATGAAGGTGCACACTACCATTGGACCATTTGCACGTCTGCGTCCAGGCAATGTGCTTGAAGATGAGGTGCACATTGGTAACTTCGTTGAAGTAAAGAATAGCCATATTGGGGTTGGCACTAAATCTGGCCACCTTACTTATATTGGTGATAGCGATATCGGCTCTGGCACTAACATCGGTGCCGGTACTATTACCTGCAATTATGATGGCGCTAATAAGCATCGCACTGTCATCGGCAAGGATGTCTTCATTGGATCAGATACACAGTTAGTTGCCCCGGTTACTGTTGAGGATGGCGCAACTATCGGAGCTGGCACCACCGTAACTAAGACTGTAGCCGCCAACGCACTGTATATCACTCGCGCAAAGGGTCTTACTAAGGACAATTACAAGCGTCCAACCAAAAAACCTAAGGCTTAATCAGTCACATCGACACAGATCTTTATGCTAATGCAAGCGGCCTCACTTAGTGGGGCCGTTTTGCTTTGGGCACAACACAAACCACCCCTCTGACAGAGTCTAAACATTTGCGCCTCTTATATAGATAGGAGTTTGAGCACCGCTAGTTGTATTTGGGCCCAACAACAGGGCAAACTGTGTGCCCGATCCCAAATTTTGCTAGAATAATGCGCAATTTAGCTTTCACTTTTAAGATCTCAAAGCCAATATGATGTGTTTGGTTGTCACATCATCATGCAAATATAGTCTAATTCTATATGGCGAGATCTGTTGTAGTGAGTGATTGTTCCATAGAGTGGACGCTATAGCTATTTGCGGGGCTAGGCTTATATAAAGTCTAGCATGGGTTGTTTTATCAAGATCGCTGTCATTACCCGTGGCAGTGGTTGCGCCTGGTGTTTTATGAAAGACTTCAAACGTTCTATATCATTTGCATCGTGGCGTGAAAAAATTGCTTTTAGCGTCGGTGTCCTCGGCAAAGAATTAGTGCAAGGTCTTATAAATCTATGCATCTTTGCCTACTGCCTCCATGTACTGCATCTTGAAGCAGCATTTTTGTGTGCTTTGTACTTAGGCTTTCATGTTCTAGGTACTATTGCCAATCCTATTATCGGCTTCTTAGTCGACAATACCTCTAGCCGCTTTGGTAAATACAAGCCTTGGATCTTTTGCGGCTCGCTGTTAAATCTCCTAGCTATTGTATGGATGTACCACTTGCCTGAGCAAGGCGGCAGCATCTACTTAGCAGTAACGCTGTCCTATGCATTATGGTCACTATCGTTCTTTATGATCGATACTGCCTCATGGCCGATGCTGACTATCTTTAGCTCCGATAGCTCAACGCGCGATGCCATGGCCTCAGTTCCATGTATCGCCACCTCGATCGGTACTTTCTTTATACCTATCTGCTCTGTACCCCTGCTCCATTACTACCCGACCATGCTTTCAGGTCCAAATGATGAGTACACTAATGCAGATATCATGAGCATTATTATTTTGGTGGTCAGTCAAAGTGCTTTGTTACTTTTCATTCGAACCAAGTACATTGCTAAAAGACAAGCGCGTAGCATTCGCCGCAATTCTCACAAGCATATGCTGCCGCCATATCAAAAAGATGCCATTGGCTCTAATGGTGGCTATTGCTCTACCAACGACGCGCACAATCTTTACGCTCGTCTTGCGGCTCAAGCGGCACTTAACTACTCTAAATCACAAGACTCAAACAAGCCTCAGATGCAAAACTTTAAGGACTCTACAGCCTCTGAGGGCATAATTAGCTCTAGCTTTACAACTTACGATGCAGCTGTAGTTCAGAACAACGTCAAGCAGTGCTACAACAATGTTATCGGCTATTTTGACCGCGCTAATGTTAATGGTACTGACGATAAGATGGTGGGCTATTCCTCCAATGGAGATAATGCCGGCTCTAATAGCGAGCTTTATGCCTCACTGAATAATCAAGAGCAAAACCATAACCACGAAATTAATGATATTAGTGCTGTCTATGCAGAGATTCGCGAGGCTACAATGGCCTCTAGCAATCAAGAGAACTACGTTAATTCGTTTAATGAGCTCTCACCTGTTGCGCATAGCAATCATCAAGGTAGCTCTGAAAGCCTCATCAAACAAATTAAAAACATTGCCCAGATCGTGTTGCACAACGATCAGCTGATGGTGCTCTTTATTTGCGGTGTATTAATTAACATAGCTTTAGGCATCACCGTTGGCTCTATTTTTAATCTCTTAAATGCCAACAACCTCTTTAACAATCACTCTATATACACTGCACTTTTAGTTGGCTGCTTCTTACAAATTACCTGTATGGCTTTGTATGAGCCAATGGTGCGCATGCTCTCTAGAGCCTTTGTCTTTAACTTTTCAGTCTACTTATTTATAGGCGGCGCTGTAATCCTCTTCTTAGCGCAAAATGCCTCTGACATGCTTACCGCACTCATAACTGCTGCATTAATCTTAATTAACTGCGGCTTAGGCATGTGTCATGTCAGCCTGATTTCAATGACTGTAGATACCGTAGACTATGGAGAGTTTAAACTTTCACAGCGTAATGATGCCCTGATTTTCTCTATGCGCATTACCTCAGTACACTTAGGTAGCACCATTTCATTCTTCTTCTTTGGTGGATCTATGGCAGCAACTTTTGTCTTTGAAGACTCTCAAGTGCCGCTGCCAGAAATGAACTCGAATATGGCGACTATCTTTGTTGCTATTTTGTGTCTAACCACCCTCTTTATCTACAGTGCTTACTACAAGCTCAATGGCAGCTTCTATCGTAATGTGCTCAATAACCTGCAGTACTTACGTCAAAACTTTCGCTCAGCTGATAATGTTGATAGAGGCCCATTTATGCTCCGCTATGCGCTCGATGAGAGCACTATGATTGTTAAGCTCAAAGCAAGCAATCAAGATGACATCATCCGCGCCATGGTGCAAAAACTCTCTAAGGTCAATGCTATTACCTCGGAGCATGATTACTTAAGCGATCTTAATGCACGCTTAGAGCTCGGTCCTTGTGGCGTTGCTGAAGGTATCGCGCTGCCGCATGCAAAATCATCTTCTGTATTGCGTGCCACTGTGGTAGTTGCCACCCTTGATACCCCAATCGACCTTGGCTCCCTTGATGGCCGCAAGAGTGATCTTATCTTCTTGCTTGCTAGCCCTGATGACGGCGAGACCCACTTAAAACTTTTAGGCCGCCTCTCCTTGTTACTAAACGAGCCAGGTTTTGCCGACAAGCTCCGTGACTGCGGATCAACTACTGAGATCTTTGAGCGCCTTGTACAGTGTGAAAAGCACGTGGTCAAATAAGCGCCCGCTCAGTAAGCTCGCTAAAACAACCCTCGATCGCATCAACACTACTTGTCGAACACATCATCTTGCAAAGGCACTAAGTGCCTAAGAGCACGACAGGCACAGATCCACCAAAAAAAACCATGTTACCCTTTTGCATGAGGCAAGATCCTTAGCGCCTAGGAAATGGGTATTAGTTGAATGCTTTTCAGGTATTAAGTAATTTGTACATATGCATGAGATAATCGGCATAGGCTAATGATAAGATCTGCTTACTTGTACTTGAAGCTAGGAAGGATATATGAGTATCTCTGTATTACGCTCACATAAGGCAGTACGCCTCTTTAAACTCTTCTGTGCAGGCAGTGCCGCTTTTAGTGCTTTAGTGCTTGCTGCCACTCCTAGTTTTGCCCATGCTACAGCCAACGAAACGATCGAGCAGAACAATATCATTAAGGTATGTGCTGTACCGCAGCTATATCAGGCAGTTAACCTGATGCAAAATGTCTCAAAGATTAAGTTTGAGCCTACCTTTGCAACAGCTAACGAATTGTATGCCATGGTAGCTAACGCCCCTGAAAACAACACTGTAGCTGTCTGTGATGTAGTGCTTTCATCTGATGAAAGACTACCAATTAGCCTGATTCGCTCTCAAAGAGCAGTAGGCAGCTCTATGGTGCCTTTTGCTATTGCTCCTTTAGTATTTTGGTCACGCGATCCTGAATTATTTAGCTCCAAAGGCAATACTGCGCAAAACCTGTTGCGCAAACATCAGATTCAAAGCCTCGCACTAGCGTCAGCAAACCAAACTCCTGTTGGCTTTGCAACCGCACAGCTTTTGAAAAACTCAGCTTTTAATACATCCTATCTGAAAGACAAAACCTATAAGAGCGAACACGAGTACCAAGTCTACTCCATGGTCTCTAACGGCAATGTTCAGGTAGGCATTGTCACTAAGCCATTAGTTGCTCAAATAACTCGCGAGCTCAACGGCTCTTATTACGAGGTGCCACGTAATCTGCACTCTGATATTCAGTACTATGCAGTTTTAATGGAGCAGTCCAAAACCAATCGTAAAGCTAAGGCTTTCATTGGCCGCCTCATAAAAGATAAGCGCATTCAGGAAGTCCTCCACATTACTGGCTTCTCCCCAATCACAACAGACTAATCCAATAATCAAAAAAAATTACATAGCGTAAGCCTAAGACTATCTACTAAAGAGCAATTAGCTCTCTTATCAAATGAAAATGGCGAGGTGAACTCGCCATTTTCATTTGAATCATACGTAAAGCAGCCATCACATTAGATCTTGGCTAATGCACTAAGGCTTATAGCAATCAAATCGACATTGGCCACCGTCAACAAAATAGGCTCTTTGTATATCTACAGCACTAACTGGCTCTGCTGTTGAAGGGCGCTTGACCACCACACGCTTAGTCGCAAGCCTTAAAGCAATGCGAATAAAGTCTTCAATGTCCTTGTCCTCACCAATTACTTGTCTAAACAAGAACATATCTTTCTTAACTACAGCACTCTTTTCTCGTTCTGGGAACATAGGATCGTAGTAGATCACCTCAGGAGCCTCCCCAACGTATGAGGCTATAGTGCCTATTGCCTGAAGCTTTGGCAAAGTAAAAGGAAAGAAGCGTGACTTAGATGCTCTCATTAACGCATCTTTTAAGATAATCCAGATAGGCAGCTGTCTTTCAAAGGAGAGCACCTGAGCTTTAGCATGAGCTAAGATCATGGACTCTCGGCCTAATCCTGCAGTGGCATCAAAAACTAAAGCCCCATCTTCAATGCCATTCATCACTGCACGAGCTAAAGGCTCTTTTTGTCTACCACCGCGTAGCAGTCTTTGACGATATGAAACTTGCTCAAAGTCGATGACTAATGGCTTCATCTTAGCTTGTAGCAACAAACTCATACCAGCCATGCCGTCATCAAAACCAATTAAGGCATCCCCATCGCTAATAAACGATGCATATTCGCTGTTTAAAAACGCCTCATGTCCATGTTTATGGATTAACGCACTTGCTTTGGCTGCAGCATCTTTAAGTGCAGCTGTGCTCTCATCGCCCACCACATAAACAAGCCTATCACCATAGCTACCAAGTAAAGTAGCGTCCGATAAGCAAGAGATCTGAGTGCCATCCACCTGCAAAGAAGAATCCCCACTCACATCAGATACACAAGCATTAGTAGCTACTGCCTTTTCAATAGATTGCTTGATCTCATCAATAAATAAGCTTGCTTGCTCATTAGCATTTAGATGTAAGTATAGTTTCTTCACGATTGATCCTATTTAGCCGAGCTCAGAGCGCAGATAGTCTAAGGTAGCGCCAATATCAGGACGCACTCCAGTCCATAACTCATATGACAAAGTAGCCTGACCGACAAGCATACCAAGACCATCAAAACATGCCTTAACGCCAAGGCTCGAGGCCTTATCAGTAAAGACAGTGCTACCTGTCTTAGTGTAATAGAGATCATAAGCAAAGGCAGCATGAGTGTAGATGCTATCAGGAATCTTAGGCAACTCTTTGCTCACTGATAAAGACGTAGAGTTAATGATCACATCATAATGATCATCAGGTAAAAGATCATCAAAAGTACAAGCTCTGCACTTAGCCTCAGAGCGATCAAGCAGTACTTCATCTAGGCCTTGCAGTAATTGACTTGCCTTTGAGACAGTACGATTAACTAAGGTAAGCTCGCTTAGTGCAGCTTCTTTACTCAAAAGTGATGGCAAGATACCTCGTGCAGCACCACCTGCGCCGATGACCAACACTTTAGCTTGCTGCAAAGGAGCATTTAGACGTAATAGATCGCTATAAAAGCCAAAACCATCGGTATTGTCACCAATATAGCGCTCGTTTCCATCCGCACTTTGAATGCGTTTGAGGGTGTTTACCGCCTTAGCAATACGAGCACGATCGGTAAGCTCATGTGCAAACTCATATGCCTCAATTTTACATGGCACGGTTATATTACAGCCAAGACCACCTGAGCTAAAGAATGCATCAGCAGCCTCTTTAAAGCTACCTTCAACTAGCAAACGCTCATACGAGATCTCATGCCCATGTAATTTAGCAAAATGCTGATGAATAAGAGGGGACATGGAGTGTGCAATAGGATTACCAAAGACTGCTAGTTTGAGTGCCATAACGATACCTGCTAGAAAGTGTATTTCTGCTTTAGCATATCAAACCACACTAGACAGTCATACTATCTCACCGCAATAGTACACATGCACCAAGCCTATTATGCCCTTGCAGCCTAGCTACCCAAGATTTAGCTAGCCTATTATGCCCATGCAGCATGACTAACCTAGATTTAGCTAGCCTTATGCCCATGCAGCCTGGCTAACCAAGATTTGCTAGCCTATTATGCCCTTGCAGCCTAGCTAACCAAGATTTGCTAGCCAAATACGTTCTGCTATGGGCGCAATATTGCTCCGGTCATAGCATCATAGATAGTGCTAGGTTTGCTTAGTCCTTGACATGGCTCATCAAGAACATAGTCAACAACAGAACCAAAGACTCTCTTAAGCTCCTCCAGATCTGCAACAGGCTCAGTGCCTGAAATATTGGCGCTAGTTGAGACAATAGGACAATTAGTCTGCCTGCACAGCTCTTGTAATAAAGGAAAGGCACTTACGCGTACGGCAACGGTATTTCTGCCACCAGTAAGGACACTTGGCAGTGATGGGTGCGCAGGAACAATGAAAGTGGCATGTCCTGGCCACTTTTCATGAATAAGACGCATGCTGTTTTGAGATAATTGGGCAAAATTTACAGTACCCTCAAGCATAGCAATATCCGATGCCACTACAATAAGACCCTTGTTGAGCGCACGATGCTTAATACTAATAACTCTTTGTACGGCATTGACATCATTGACTCTAGCTGAAAGTCCAAAGACACCTTCAGTTGGGCAGGCGATCACACCACCCTCTTTTAAAGTCTGGGCTGCCTCTGCAATCTTGTAGCTAACCGCATCGCTTATCTGTGACAACTTCTAACACCTCAAACTCAAGCAGCGCCGCCCAAAACTGTAATGAGCGAATCAAATTTACTTACTTTGGCGACAAACAAAAAGGGGCATCCATGTGGATCACCCCCTTTTGTTGATTTCAGACAAGATTAGTTTGTATCATGCCTGATCTGCAAATCTTTATAGCAGCATTAACAAGCCAGTTAAAAGACCTGTTTTGATAATTAGAGCTTAGCTTGTAAAGCAGCGTCTTTAGCCATTACTTCCTCAGCAGCGGCCTGACGGTTTGCCTTAACACGAGCGTCTAAGTCCTTATCAACTAAGGCCATGATCTGGGCTGCTAAGTAACCTGCGTTCTTGGCACCAGCCTTACCAACTGCAACAGTTGCTACAGGGATACCACCTGGCATCATTACGGTTGAGTAAAGAGCATCAACGCCATTTAATGGACCGCCATCAACTGGAATGCCGATTACAGGACGGGTAGTGCGAGCAGCAACAGCGCCAGCTAAGTGAGCTGCTAAACCAGCTGCACAGATAAATACGCTAGCACCACGCTTCTCAGCATCTTGAACATAGTTTGAAACTACATCTGGAGTACGGTGAGCAGAAGCTACACGTACTTCGTACTTGATATCAAAGCCCTTTAAAACATCAAGAGTGTTGTTCACCAAAGGTAAGTCTGAATCTGAACCCATGATAATGACAGCAAATTGCTCTGACATCGTATTCTCCGTTAAATCTGATATCTTAGGCATCCTTATGCCCTACTAAGCCTTAAATTATATCATGAGCAAAGTGCCTTATCGCACATGTCACACTTATGGACATGCCCATTATCCCTCATGCTCACACAAGATTACCTCCAATATTTACAAGGCAAACAAGAAGGCCTCATAAATGTAAGCCGTGTTAAAAGCACTGCTTTTGTAAAATGTGTACCCTTGCTCATGTGGCACCTGAGGCTGTTGGAACGACTTATCCATGTGAGCTTGGCATTTTTGGCTTTGGCAAAGACTTATCCATGTTCGCTAGGCACTTTAGGCTTGCGGTGTTTGAGCGAGCATCTCTTGTTTACGACGGCGGCGTGATGCACACAGTGGATTGCCGCAAATAAGAGCGATACCAGCTTTCACCTTCTTTTTGTACTTAAGAGGGAAGCCACACTCCTTACACTCGCTTGCCACCGGCACACCTGGTAGTATGAACTCACAGCTTGGGTAGTTATTACAGCCAAAGAAGATGCGTCCTGAACGTGCTCTTCGGCGCTCTAATTGCCCATTGTTGCACGATGGGCAGCTAATCTCCTCATCAACCGAGTCCTCTTTGTAAGTGTAAGTACATTGAGGGTAGTCTGAGCAGCCAATAAAAAGACCATAGCGACCTTTCTTTACGGCTAACCCTGCCCCACACTCGGGGCAGGTGCTTTCTAGCGTCTTAAGCGTTACGACTGCATTAGATCTAGCTGTGTAATAGCGTAGCTTACACTTAGGAAAGCATGAGCATCCTAAAAACGCTACCCTCTCATTTTGTCTTAAGATAAGGCTGCCCTGTCCGCATGCCGGGCATGGATCACCCTCTTTGAGCAGCATCTTGTTATAGCGTTCTTGATCAGCTGCAGATAATTCAGGATAAGAAGCCTCATTATCTGCAATCCCGCTTTCGATTATCGCCACTGGCTCTGCGATAGTAAGGTCTGGCTTTGCCTCCTTATCGCCATCAGCAATGCCGTCTTCTAAAGAAGTATCTTGCTGCGCTTTAGCACTTAGATTTTGGCCATTATCATGAACAATCTTTGTCTCATCACTGCTTGAGGCCTCTTCATCCTCAACCACCTCAATCATCTTGTTGAGAATTTGCACCGCACTGCCAGAGGCTAGACTCTCGCTATCCTCTACGGCACTAACTTGCGCTCCACTTCCGCTTTGCTCTAATGCACTAACTGGCGCTCCACTTCCGCTTTGCTCTACGGCTCCAACATGGGTTGCATTTCCGCTTTGCTCTACTGAATTAACAGGGGCTGAGCTTTCGCTCTCCTCTATGGTCGTGGTTTGCTCATCTTTAGTATCAGCGGTTACAACGACAGCAGTGGCTAGGTTACGCTTGGGCATATCCTCAAGCGCATCAGGAGCTTGTTGATTTTCATCCTGTGTAAGGAGGGGAGTAGATGCGTTTACATGCAGCTCATTGTTGTGCTCATCTACATGAGTGGAGCGTGTAGATCCATTTTGCTCTAGTGTTGGCATGCTCGATGGGCTTTTGCCATTATCTGTCTCATTAGTTGAGATATCTACAAGTGACTCTGTAGTCTCTATATGAGCGTTAGTTGTGAGGTTATCGTTTTGCAGCATGGTAATTATGCAGCCTACTTGATGAGACTGAAAACATGAGAAGAATGATTAATTTGAGGAAAGGCATTTTACTCTATGATTCAGTCATTTGAGCATGAAGTGCAATCTTCATTACTTGACAGGCGTGGTAAGATATCAACGGAATTTTTGATTCTATTTTTTCTTGGACCATGCTTACAATGGCTCAATTATCAGCTTTTGTAAGTTCTTAGCATGCTGTATCGTTTAACTTAATTGCCTTAAGGCTACTTAAGTAGAGCTAGGTTAGTCATGGTCTAAATACTTAGGTTTGATGACACGAGGTTTTTGAAGAACATGGCTGTTCGTGAGATCCTGATTTACCCAGATGACCGTTTAAGAGCCCCAACTGTTGAGGTCACTGTCTTTGATGATGCACTTAAGGCTCTGGTTCAGGACATGTTTGATAGCATGTACCACTATGACGGTATTGGTCTTGCGGCTCCTCAGATTGGCGTGAGCAAGAAAGTCGTAGTTATCGACATTGCTGATGTTGACAGTGAGGGTCAAGTTCTTAAGCACAATCCTATGGTAATCATCAATCCAAAGATTGTTGAAAAGAGCGGTAGCATCGAATACAAAGAGGGCTGTTTATCAGTTCCTGAGTACTACGATACTGTTACCCGTGCTGAGCGTGTGAAGGTTGAATACCAAGACGTAGATGGCAATCCACAGTCCATTGAGACTGGTGACTTATTAGCTATTTGCCTGCAGCACGAGATCGATCACCTTGATGGTCACATCTTTGTTGACTACTTAAGCAGCCTTAAGCGTACTAGAGTCACTAAAAAGATGGCCATGATTAAAAAAGAGCGTGAGGAAGCATAGTAGTTCTTTATACGCTTTAAGTAAGCTTGTACATACGCCATTTATGCCTGTGCACAGGCAAAGCTTAATGCGCTACCCCACCTCTTAATTCTTGTCTCGAAGCTACCTGTGTCAGAGCAGGCCTTGTGCACCATAGGTAGCTTACAAAGCTATAACTTAGCTTATAGAATCCATTTCTATCCTGAGGCATTATCAGCCCGTATCTTTTATCCAACACCACCTCAATGCTCTTAACCTTAATGCTGCCTTGTGCGTAGCATCTTAGTTATAACTTGTATGAGCTTGGATAAACGATACACACTTGTAGGAGCCTAGAAACTTAGATGGCTGAGAAAATCATATTTGCAGGCACTCCAGACTTTGCAGCCGTGCACTTACAAGCACTGCTCGACAAAGGCTTTGATGTAGTTGCTGTTTATACACAGCCTGACCGTCCAGCAGGTCGTGGTCACAAACTCACACCAAGCCCAGTTAAAGAGCTAGCCCTTAAGCACAACCTGCATGTTTACACTCCACTGAACTTCAAAGAAGAGGAAGATAAAGCACAGTGGGAGGCAATTGGTGCTGACATTGCAATTGTGGTTGCATATGGCGTCATCTTGCCAGAGCGTGTACTTAACGCCCCTCGTTTAGGCTGTATTAACGTACACGGCTCATTACTGCCAGAGTGGCGTGGTGCTGCCCCAATTCAAAGAGCACTGTTAAGTGGAAAGGGAACTACTGGCGTTACCATCATGCAGATCGTTAAAGCCTTAGATGCTGGCGATATGCTCTTTAAAAAGGAAATGCCGATCTTAGATAGCGATACCTCAGGCTCTTTATTTGAGCGTATGGCAACTGTGGGTGCTGAGGCTTTAGTTGAGGCCCTGCCAGATATTCTTAGCTCTAAGATCACCCCTGAGCCTCAGGATGAAAAGCTTGTAACCTATGCAGCTAAGCTAAGCAAGGAAGAGTCGCCGCTTAACTTCAACAAAAGCGCTCAAGAGCTGTGTTTGCAAGTGCGTGGTCTTAACCCTTGGCCAGTAGCTACCACCTCACTTGGTGATACCTTATTTAAGGTCTTTGAAGCACATGTCTTAGCTGATGGAGAAATTGGCGCTCTTGGAGACACCTCCAACCTAGGTGCTGGCGCTATCGTTGAGGTAAATGCCTCTGGCATCGTCGTAAAGTGTGCCGAAGGCTTCTTAGTTTTGAAGACCATTCAGGCCCCTGGTAAGGGAAGAGTGAGTGCCGCTGACTTAGCTCGCTCCAGAAAGGAACAGTTTGCAAGAGGTGTGTGCTTTGCCTAAGTTTGAACGTCCCGCATTTCGCAAGTCTAAAAACTTTAAGCCAAAGACTCCTAAGGTTGAAGTCGCTGGCTCGAAGTCACGTGCTGCTGCAGCCTTAATCGTTGAGGCGGTGAACAAAGGTGTATCCATGAGTGAGGCAGTGCCACAGTACTGCGCACAATTTGACTCTCGCGATACTGCCTTTATCAAAGAGATCGTATACGGTACCTTACGTCACCGTCGTATCCTCATGGGTACTTTAAAGCCAATGTTCGACTTTAAGATTACTGAGCGTAATCGTGTTGTACAGGCTTTACTCATTACTGCCATGTATCAAATTGTCTACATGCGCGTACCTGCCCATGCTGTAGTTTCAGCTACTGTTAGTGCCTGTGGCGATATTGGTAGAAAGTCTTTCACCTCTACAACTAACGCCATCTTACGTCGCTTTTTACGTGAAGGTGCTAAGGTTATTGAATCAGATAATGATGCGGTGACCTACTCTTTCCCTGACTGGCTCGTTACTCGTCTTCAAGATGGCTATGACGCAGCTACTGTCAAAAAGATTCTAGAGGCATCCAATATCAAGGCTCCACTGTTCTTGCGTGTAGAAAACTCTAAGGTCAGCACTGAGGAGTTCGTTGAGCATTTAGCCAAAAAAGAAATTAGCTCCACGACCTCTAAGTTGTGCAAGAGCACCGTTAAGTTAGATGCTGCAGCTAATGTCTACGATATCCCAGGCTTCTCTGAGGGTCTGTGCACCGTACAGGATATCTCTGCTCAGCTTACCGCTGATTTTCTCAAGCTCGACAAAGACAAGGCCATGCGCATCTTAGATTGTTGCTGTGCACCAGGAGGCAAGACTGCTCATATCCTTGATCTTTCGCCTAAGAGCCACGTAACTGCTTTAGATATCGAAGAGTCCCGCTTAGAGCAAACTGTTTCCACCTTAAAGCGCTTAGGTCGCCTCAAGAATGTGGAACTTAAGGCAATGGATGCTACGAATCTTGATGCGCTTGAGGGAAGCTTTGATCGTATCTTAGTCGATGCTCCTTGCTCTGGTACTGGTGTTATTCGTCGTCACCCTGACATCAAGTGGCTGCGCCGCGATAAAGATATTGCCGCCTTATGTGAGATTCAAGCAAAGATCTTAGATGCAGCTTATGAAAAGCTCTCTAAGGGCGGTGTTTTACTCTATACCACCTGCTCTATCTTGCCTGATGAAAACATCCGTCAAGTTGAGGCCTTCTTAAAGCGCCATAGCGACGCTATTCAAGACCCAATTTGCTTAGATGGAAAAGAGTACACCACCTTGCAAAGACTGCCTGGTGACGATGACGGCGACGGCTTCTTCTACGCTCGTTTCATCAAGCCTGAATAAGCTTTGAAAATGACTTGCCCTCCATAAGGCCAAGTCTTAGTAGTGGCCAGTCTTTAGTAAGGACTTGGCCATACGTAATGGCAAGTTATAAATTATAAGAAAGACTCACTAAGTGGGCATGCCATACCATGCGGCCTTAGCTACTAAAGGCTTGCATGTACTCAAAAGGCTTATGTATATAGCCTAAAGTAGTAGTAACATCTGAGGCCTAACATCAAGCTGATGTGGCTTCTAAGAAGTGCGACATTCTTGGTTTCAAGCGCTAGAGAAAGGCCTAAGCTAGTTGAAAGGCAAGGTGAGCTTTTCAACTGACCTTAGGCGCAATAGCGGCACATTAACTATTGAGTCATTGACTTTAGCTCAATGAGTATCGGGGATCATAGTGAAAATCATCATTATCGGTGCCACTCAAGTTGGTACCGAGTTAGCCGAATATCTGGTTCAAGCCGGTCATGCGGTAACTCTTATTGATAATCCATCTACCGAACTGACACAGATTGCTAACCGTCTCGATCTGCGCGTAGTACAGGGCGATCCTACTTGGCCATCCGTTTTGCGTGAGGCCGGTGCCCGTAACACTGAACTGTTAGTAGCTACCGCGCCTAATGACGAAATTAACATCGCTACCTGTTCTGTTGCCGCTGCACTGTTCTCCATTCCCCGCAAGATTGCGCGTATCCGCGCTTCAGACTTTTTAAGTGAGTCAGATAAGCTCTTTGGACCTAAGGCCATCCCGATCGATCACATCATCTCTCCAGAGCGCATCATGGCCGATGCAATTGATGATTTGATGGAACTACCAGGAGTAACTGCACTGCACTCCTTTGCCAAAGATCGTCTCATCATTACTGCCGTATGCGTAACTAAAGGCGGTAAGCTGATTGGAGCCTTAGTCACCGATCTTGAAAACTACGATGGTCGCTGTAAGGTGCTAGCCGTTTATCGTAACGGACAGGTATTAGATAAACTCAGCACTCAGACTATTGAAGAGGGTGATGAGATCTACTTTTGCGCCGAGCGTACCCGCACCTTAAATCTCATTGGTGCACTGATGCCACTCAAGCCAAATGGCAAGAACGTGGTAATTCAAGGCGGCTCTCACATTGCTGATGCTATCGCGATACGTTTAAGTAAGCGCTATAACGTGAAACTGATTGAGCCAGATCCTGAGCGAGCTGAACGTATCTCACCACGCTTTAAGGACATGCCTGTTGAGCTCTACTGTGCTGAAGCATCGAATATCGACTTCGTGCTTGAAGAGAAGCTCTATCACACTGATACCTTTATTGCCGCTGCTCCTAGTGAAGAGAGCAACATCATGGCATCTTTACTCATTCAGCGCATGAACAAGGTACGTACTATCGCTATCATTCGTCAGCCATCACTGCAAGATATTGCTCAGGCCGGTAATGAAATCAATGCCATCGTATCCCCACGTGAATCTGTAATTTCCGCATTGCTCTCTAACATTCTCCAAGAGGGTGTAGAACGCATGCGCATCTTCAGACAAGGACAGGCTGAGGCTTTGGAGCTCTTAGTTCAAGGTAATAAGCGCTCTTCCAATGTGGTAGGTCGCAAGATTGAAGATCTCAACATCCCAGCTGGCGTGCATTTTGGTTTGGCACTACGCGACAAGTTAGTAGTGAAAATTGACGAGAACTTCATCTTTGAAGATGGCGATCGTGTCGTTACTTTCCTAACCGACCGCATGCAGATGAGAAACTTAATTAAGCTCTTTAAACCACGCGCCTTCTGGCTGCCTCACTGGTAGAGAGGTTAAACATGGTTATTAATCTTTATGCCGTGTCCAAACTGCTTGGACCATCCTTAATTGCCGTGGGTATCACTGGACTGATTCCAACTATCTATGCCTTGTTCACCCACACTGATGGTGCTTTTAGCTTTGTGGCTATGACCGTTATCTCGCTAGTCGCTGGTAAGATCTTATCCATGATAGGAAAGAGAGCCGGTAATTACTCTGTTTCCATTCGTGAGCTGTTTTTGTTTACCGCCTCACTGTGGACTTTGATTGCGGTTATCAGTGCTATTCCTATCTACTTCTTGCTGCCTGATGTGGATTACGCCGGAGCTGTCTTTGAAACAGCATCTGCCCTTTCAACTACAGGCGCTACTGCAATTAATGCTTTGGACACTAGGCCTGACGCTATTTTACTATGGCGCTCCATGCTACATCTACTTGGCGGTATCGGGTTCGTGGTGATTGCAGTTGCTGTGCTGCCTCAAGTTGCTATGGGTGGTATGAATATCTTCAAAACCGAAAACACCTACTTTGAGAACAGCTCTAAATTCACACCACACGTAAAGACCATGTCTTTTGCTATCTTGGGCTGGTATATCGCAACCTTTGTGCTTTGTACCATTGCCTATGTCATTGGTGGATTAGATTTCTTTACCGCTATCAATGCTGCAGCAGCTACCGTTTCAACTGGCGGCATGATGCCAACTGATGCATCGATGAATGGTCTTAGCCCATTTGTACACTATTCGGCATGCTTCTTTATGTTTATCTCAGCATGCCCATTAACTGCCTTCATTGCATGTATTATTGGTGACTATCGTAAGCTCTTTGGCGATGAGCAGATCCGCACCTACTTCTTCTTAGTGTTGATCGTATCTTTAGTCGTAGCTGCAACTTTATACCTGAAAAATGAATATGAACTAGAGCGTGCCTTCCGTATTGCCCTGTTTAATGTCATCTCCGTTAGCTCCTCCACAGGCTTCGCTCTTGAGGACTTTACGCTGTGGAATCCTGTAGCCACAGTCATTTTTATGTTAATTCTGCCTATAGGCGCTTGTGCAGGTTCGACATCCGGTGGTTTAAAAATCTTCCGTATTAATGTGTTGCTCTCATTATTTAGAGTGCAATGTATTAAGAGTATTCACCCTCACCGTGTGATCCAGCCTCAATTTAATGGCAATCCTGTGGATGCTGCCACTGTACAAAGCATTGTTACTTTCTTTAGCTCGTATTTGATCGTTGCAGTCATATCCTCTTTCTTAGCCATCATAATGGGCCTAGGTGCTTCTGATGCGTTTTCTGCAACTATCACTTGTCTATCAAATATTGGACCTCCAATGGGTGATCAGCTCACCCCAAGTGGCAATTTTGCAGGCCTTGGCTCAGGCCTTCACCTCCTCTTTGCCTTTGATATGCTCTTAGGCCGTCTTGAGATCATACCTGTGCTACTGTGCTGCACCCGTATGTTCTGGCGAGCCTAGCAACCATAGGCTAGGCGAACCTACCAAGGCAGGTTTACTTAGCCTTAGCTCTTGCTAGCCTAGATAGCCTTTGCTAGTTAGGCAAACTTAGGGCATGACGCATCGCTCCTCTTTTAAGACGTCTGCCGCCCATAAAAAAGGCCCGTGATATTTACGGGCCTTTTTTTTGGTAAAAATTGAATGTACAGTTGCGCTTTAGCGACGGTTATTTGCCTCACGACGCTTTAACATCGCCTCTTCAATGTTCACAGCAGGAACACCCTCAGGCAGCTCTGCCGGAGCGCCCACGATAGAGCGGTTAGCCTTATCGATAGAGACAATACGTACTTTAATTGGATCACCTAAACAGAAGATCTCCTCGCCCTTAAAGGTGATGCGACCTTCGGCACTGTTGAAGTCGATATTATCGCGATCAGAGCTAAACAGACTCATAGGTACGAAGATAAAGGCACCGTTAGCGACTAAGCTTACACGGATACCGCCACGTACTACATCGAACAGCTCACCATCAAAGACAGTCTTGTTCTCTACATCTGGGGCTAAGTAATCAGCGTATAACCAATCACGTACACCACGCTCAGCCATACGATTAGTACGACGGGCTAAGTTCATCACAGCTAAGGTATTCTCATCTGGCATACGTGGATGCTCCTGATCGCAGATGACAGACTTGATTAAACGGTGGTTAATCATATCGCCATACTTACGAATTGGAGAGGTCCAAGTTGCATAAGTCTCAACACCTAAAGCGTAGTGAGGTGCTGGGTTGATGAGCATCTGAGAGTACTCTTGGTACTTACGCAGCATATTGTCTAAGTAAGTCTTCTCGAGGCTATTGGCATAGCGGCGTGCTGCGCAGAAGCCTTCGATTTTAGAGAGCTCTTCTTCAGTAGTAGTGAAATTAAACTTACCTAAAAGCTCTACTACATCGCCTAACTCTTCTTTAATAAAGCCAGCGTGGGTATTGAAGATACCAGTATTGAGGTTCTTTGCAAGGAAGCTACCGCAAGCTACGTTTGCTGCAATCATGCACTCTTCAACGATCTGATTAGCAATGCGACGGTAGTTAACCTCAATGTGATCAAGAGCGCCATCCTCAGTGAGCACGAACTCATAATCAGGACGAGTACGGAAAGAGGCAAGCTTAGTAGTACGGTAGTTATCACGCACCTTAGTCATAGCAACTAAGTCTTCAATCACGCGCTTGATAGTCTCATTTGGATTGAAGTTAGTAGTGTCGCCGTTCTCAATGTAATCAGATACGTAGTTGTATACGAGTTTACCGTGTGACTTGACTAAAGCAATCTTGAACTCAACATTGTCAGTGTCGATGTTACCCTCATTATCAATATCGATAATGCCAACTAACGCTGGGCGATTTTCATTCATACGCAGTGAGCACAGATTGTCTGCAAGCTCACGTGGCAGCATTGGGATGTTACGACCTGGTAAGTAGATAGAGAAAGCACGCTTTGAGGCCTCCTCATCTAAAGCAGAGTTCTCATCGATATAACCAGTTGGATCAGCAATGGCTACAAAGAGCTTGAAGCCATTTTCATTACGCTCAATGTACAGAGCGTCGTCCATATCCTCAGTCTTTTCGCTATCAATTGTAACGAAAGGAACATTAGTCATGTCCTCACGAGGGAAGTTTTCCTCTAAGAACTTAAACTCATCGGTGCTAAGAGGGGATTCAGTTGGCAGATCAAGTGCACGCAGGCTTACCACCCATGGAGTGGTTGGATCAGAGCTATCGGTAATCTCTTCAACAATAGCAACACGGAAGTGACCATCCTTAAGTGCATGCTTCTTAAGTGAGCACATCACCCAATCGCCTTCGTTTAGCTTCTTGCTCTTATCCTTACGGTAGTCATCAGCCAAATAGCTCAGCTTAATGCCTGGGTTATCAGGATTGATGTTGAGCTTACCGTTAATGTAGGTTACGCGAGCAACAAACTTTTCTTTTAAAGCGCTATCGACTAAAGACTCAGGAGCAGCCTGACTCTTGCCGCGCTCTTTATCCTCAGTGATGACAGCAACAATGCGGTCGCCGTTCATCAGTTTCTTCATTTCCTGAGGTGGGATGAAATAGCTATTCTTGTCCTGAGCAACCTCTAGGAAACCAAAACCACGATCAGTTGCTCTTACAATACCTTCTTTCTTGATCTTTTCGGCATCAAAACCTTTCTTTAATGCCTGTAAGGCAGGATCATCAAATAACATAACAGCCCCTTTAGCAAGTTTGCGTGCAACAACGCGTTAAGCCAATACCACAGCACTACAGGCTATGCCTTGAACTCGAACCCTCAAGTGCAGTTCATGCTAGCTTGAGGATATAGGTGTATCTGTGCTGCAGCGAGTACCTTAAGTCAGTTAAGTACCCAAGCGCTTAGCGTTGTGTGTATTGACGCCTGACACTCACCGCATCCGAAACTCAAATTTGTGTGCGAATTATACTAGAAACAAGTTGTTTTTCGGCTGATCTCCGCATAATTTAGATTTTTTCGCCTTAAATAGCCCTTTTGTGACTTATTCAAACGCGAGCAAAGGTCAAAATTATGTAGTTTTAAAATAATTTGCTACATACCCTATACAACAAAAACAAATAGCTGACCTAAACTAGCTCTGATTGAGAGAAACTACTAATTGATACGTGTACAGCGCCCTTAGGATTCTAGCTCTGTCGCATTTGCAGTCATGAAAGATGAAAACAAAGCACAAACCCGCTAAAATGCATGAGCAGTTTTTATGGCAGGTTTGTTCTATGTTCACTTGCCTAACTTTAAAAACACATCCATATCGCACAGACATTCATGTCTGATTGTAGAGTGTTGCAGTTTTTAGCAGAGATAACCACTCTTGTTTTAAGCATGGCTTAACACTGTGGCATTAGCCAAGATACGCTAACTTATCAGATCATAGTGAGCTAGAGATTAAACACCCCCATAGTTTGACTAAGATTACAATCTTGAGTGGCACTCTCTGCTAAAAGCTGCAAACTTATTTAAATACCAGCACGTAAGTGCAGGTTTTTGGAAACAACAAAATGATCAAAGACTGGATTAAAGAAACCCGTCCACAGACATTGCTTTTAGGTGCTACTAATTGCGCTGTTGGCTGCGGTCTAGGCTTTTACTATGGAGCAGTTAATGCCTACAACATAGCCGCTGCTTTCTTAATTATCATCACTGCCATGCTCTTGCAGGTACTGTCAAACTTAGCTAATGACTATGGTGATGCCTTTAAGGGAGCTGATGGCGCTAATCGTTTAGGCCCTATCCGTGCTGCCATGACAGGTGCCATCAGCCTCAATGGCTTAAGACGCTTCATGGCTGTAGTTACCATTTTGCTAACTTTCACCGGTCTTACTGCTGTCTACATGACATTAGGCAACGATAGCCATGCTTTTGCTTGGTTTATCTTCTTAGGCGTTATCTCCATTCTTGCAGCAATTCTCTACACCTTAGGTGTTTCCTATGGCTATAGAGGACTTGGCGATATCTCTGTATTCTTATTCTTCGGTGTTCTCGCTGTAATTGGCCCACAGATCATGATTACCAATGCCTCAGGTAGTGGTTTTGAAATCTACCCTGATACCTTCATGCTCTGCATCAGCGTTGGCTTAGGCTCAGTGATGGTGCTCCACACTGCTAATATGCGCGACATCAAAGAGGATAAGATCACTGGTAAGCGTACTATGGCCGTGCGTTTAGGCTATCGTTTTGCCACTATTTACCACAGTGTATTATTTGCTGGTGTACTACTTTCTTCCTTTATCGCCTGCTTCATGTCCCACAAGGGCTGGGAAATTAGCATTCTGGCTTTATCCTTAATTCCTCTGGCCTCCTCTACTTACCGTACCATCATTAATGTACGTGACGGTTCTAAAGTAGCTCCAGAACTTAAGTACACTCTTATCGGTTGTGCCATTCACCACTTTGCATGGCTCATCGTACTGCTCGTTGATTTCTGGGTTTACTACTAAAAAGCAACAGCATATGAGCATTGGCCTCCATGAGGCCATAAAAAAGGAGAGGCCATAAGTATCTTATGGCCTCTCCTTTTTTCATTCCTGTTTACAACAAAATGCCGCAAGCAGTGGCATCTTTGTAGGCCAACAGCGCCATGCTATTGGCCTTATAGCATAACAAATTGTTTGAGCGCTGAATAACAAATTGTTTGAGCGCTTTAGGCACTAATGCCGCTCTGACGTAAGAGTGCATCAACCTCTGGCTTGCGACCACGGAATGAGATAAAGCCCTTCATTGGATCGCTAGCACCGCCACAGGCAAGAATGTAGTCCTTAAAGTCCTCGCCAGCCTTCTCGTTGAAGATACCCTCTTCTTCAAAACGACCAAAGGCATCAGCGGCTAAAACCTCAGCCCACTTGTAGCTATAGTAGCCTGCAGCATAACCGCCTGCAAAAATATGGCTAAAGCTATCTGGGAAACGGGCATCTGCATATTGAGGAACCACGCTGACTAAGTCTTT
Organism: Anaerobiospirillum succiniciproducens DSM 6400; assembly: GCF_000482845.1. GTDB lineage: Bacteria > Pseudomonadota > Gammaproteobacteria > Enterobacterales > Succinivibrionaceae > Anaerobiospirillum > Anaerobiospirillum succiniciproducens. The sequence goes on along the minus strand of NZ_AXWV01000054.1, from coordinate 2,071 downwards.
AACCTTACCTAAGGTCTCATAGACACGTGAGCCTTTCTCTGGGTCATACTCAAGGTGCAGTCTGAAATCGAAAAGGGCAAACTCAAGCTGACGGAGCATAGCCATGGCAGACTCAAAGTTCTTAGCCTTAATCAGAGCATCAAGCTTGTCCTTTGGCAGCGGCTCTTTGGTGGTTTCGTGAGCAGATAAGAAGTTTAAAACCTCCTCTTGCCATGCATAGTTCTCGTTGAACTGAGATGGTAGCTCCACCGCATCCCAAGGCACACCATTGATACCAGAAACGTCAGCAATATCGATGCGAGTAAGCAGCTGATTCAGACCATGACCAAACTCGTGGAATAAGGTAACCACCTCATCGTGAGTGAGCTGTGAATCCTTGCCATTCATTGGTGGGGTGAAGTTGCAAACTAAGTAAGCAACTGGCAGCTGCAGTGAGCCATCATAGCGGTAACGGCGCGACATAGCCTCGTCCATCCAAGCACCACCACGCTTACCATCACGAGCATACAGGTCGATGTAGAAAGTGCCCATCTTGGAGCCAAAGCGGTCATAGATGTCGTAGCAACGAACATCCTCATGCCATACATCCACACCAAAGCGAGGGCGGAAAGACACGTTATAAAGACGCTCAGCGCAGGTAAATAAACCTGAAACTACCTTTTCAGTGCCAAAGTATGGACGTAACTCTTGTGGGTCATAAGAGTACTGCTCTTTGCACAGCTTTTGTGAGTAGTAAGCAACATCCCAAGGCTCGAGATCGCCTTCAAGACCATTTTTAGCTGCAAACTCTTTGAGCTCATCAATTTCTCTTTGACCTTGAGGCTTGGACTTACGAGCTAAATCCTCTAAAAACTCGATAACCTCTTGTGGATCTCTAGCCATCTTAGTAGCTAAGGAGAGGTGGGCATAGCTTTCAAAGCCTAAGAGTTGAGCCTCTTCATGACGCAGGCGCAGAATGTTATCAATCTTATCTTGGTTATCCCACTTGTTAGCATTAGGACCCTTATCAGAGGCACGAGTTACATAAGCAATGTAAAGCTCTTTACGCAGCTCACGATTATCTGCATAGGTCATAAATGGCAGGTAAGAAGGGATGTCTAAAGTAAATACTAAGCCCTTAAGATCGCGCTTTTTAGCCTCAGCACGCGCCTGATTGATCTGAGAGGATGGCAAGCCCTTGACCTCATCTTCATTCTCGATATGTAAGATGAAGTTCTTGGTAGCATCTAACACATTGTTAGCAAAGTCAGACTGTAACTGAGAGAGCTCAGCACTAATCTGAGCATAGCGCTTTTGTTTGTCTGCAGGTAAATCCACACCTGAGAGGCGGAAATCTCTTAAGGAGTTTTCAATGGATTTCTTTTGTGCAGAAGTTAAGAGGCTATAAGCATCTGATTTAGAAATCTTCTTAAGTACATCGCACAGTGGCTTGTACTGTCCGACGAAGGTGGAGTACTCGGACATGATAGGCAAGCAGCTATCATGAGCCTTTCTAAACTCCTCGGTATTGCACACGCTGTTTAAGTGAGAAACCACTGACCAGACACGAGAGAGCTTGTCATCGGCCTCCTCAATTGGAGCCATGACATTATCCCAGGTAGGATCGTTTTCATGTGCAGCAACTACTGTCTTGATAGTTTTAATGCTGGCATCAACAGCTGCTTTTACTGCATCAAACACATGCTCATGTTTAACCTGCGAAAAGTTAGGTAAGCCCTGTAATGCAGTTAATGGATTGATAGTATGCTCGCTCATGAATAACCTCAGCTCAGTCGGGCAATCCTAGCTATAAAAAAAGAGGCACATTAAACCTCACATTTCACAGCCATATATTCAGCACAGCAGCTTATATCTGATGCGTAGAACCACTACGCCTACGCACAATGCTGCTTCTAATTATTTAAATGCTATCTAACCTCTTTAGCTAGGTAGCCGCACCGACACCCCATACAAACAAGCGTACAGAGCTAGCAGCCCATACAAAATCTAGTGTAAAGAGCTAACAGCCCATACAAAACCTAGTGTACAAAGCCCGGCAGCTCATACAAAATCTAGTGTAAAGAGCTAACAG
>NZ_AXWV01000053.1 GCF_000482845.1 Anaerobiospirillum succiniciproducens DSM 6400 | reverse complement strand
GCAATTTAGCTTCAGCATCTAACAGCAAACGCAGCTTCTCTACACCACCATAGCGTATCGCTAAAGCAATGGCGTAATCGACAGTTTGTATAGCATTTTTGTCATGCCATAACAACTCTGTAAGTGGCTTTAGACTTTCATCAAGCAATTGTTGAAGATCTTGTACACTGCCTCTTAAGACAACTTCCAATAAGTAATGTGCTGCTCCCACATTGCTAGATCTATCAATCTTCGGCAGCCTCTTTTTGGCCCATTCTTCTTTGTAAAAATCTTGTATCGCATCAGATGAGTTTTCTTCATCACCCTTGTAGAGTTCCACCTCATTTCTCAGCAACATGCCGATATACTGCTGAGCAACCTCCTCATTATAGATTTGATGTTTGTAACAATAGCCTAAGAGTAGGCCCAAACCAAGACTATCAACAAGTTCTTCAGACAAACTCAACTCAGGCATTATCGAAATAATGCGATCTTTACTTCTATCCCATGTTTCATCTAACTTACACAGCTCGCAGTGAGTTAGTTTTGGCGCAAACAAATGCATTTCGTCGCCGGGCAAGCGACCTAACTCATCTAATTGCTCAGTGCTTAGTGAGGCTCCCATATACCTAACTTTATTTACCCATTTCCCTGAGGCTTCATATGCTTCAAGGACTTTCTCAAATTCCTCAGGCAAGGTCAGTTCTTTACGGTACACGTATGGAATGTCTATGACGAACCTACGGCATTTGCTATAAAGAACGCCATCCACGCTCTCATAGACTGGATTTTCAGGATGAACAATGTATTTTTTTAAATTGGGAAGCCAAGGCACGTACAAATAAGAGTAAAGGTTGTCTTGAGTAGCATCTTCCTCTTTAAGCTCAGTATTAGCAAAGCAGTTACTTACGCTATTATCTTGAGCATTATAGATAAAGCCATTTCCCCAGTAGCTCTCAAATTTACGGCCAATTAAGCTCTTAGGCAGCGTTAATGATTTAATTTTAGTCTCGTTGTCGAAGACTACACCACGCTCAATGAACTTAACGCCTTCAGGAATCACCACATCGCCGCCCGCTCCTGAATAACGAATTAGCGTACCATTATCTGAGATCTCAAAATCCATCGAATATCCTTACTACTAGTGCCCATAACTAAATAGAAAGCTGAGCTACATCTAAGCTAAAGCATAGTTATAGCATACAAGTACTTTGTGTGCAGCTACAACCTTAAAGATGACTTTCTGCTAGTCTTGGTGGTTCTAGCCTTACTTGTAAAATCTTGCTGCTTCTCAAGGAGCAGCGCCGTGGCTTCATGAGCTTTATATTTGGTGGCCAAATCTAAGAGCTTATTCATGGTTTGTTTTGATCTAATCTGATTAGATGTGATGATTGCATGAACAACCTGAGAATATGAGCGCGAGAGGGATACTCTAAATAAGTCAACAATATCTTTTGTTTTCAAATTTAACAAATTGAAGATCTTAGCAAACTCATCTGGCCCCTTCTGCATGAACAAATTAATGATGTTTAATGGCATTGCAAAGCGCTTTTCCTCTGTAGAAGATAGCTCAATGAGTTTGGCAACCCCTGGCAAACAATAAAAGGTGGCGTGATGTATCCATTGATAGAATTCAATTTTTACAAGATACCCTTTGTTTTCGCTTATCAATGTTTGCATGTTGGCTCCATGAGAAATCATATAATCGGCGATCTTAAAATCACCACAGAGCAAAGCAAAAAAACAAAGAAGGTTACTAGCCCTATCACATTTAATATTCAAAATCCCACGGTCTGACAAAAGTTCAAGGCACTTTAAACGCTCATGTTCATCAATTGGAGCCAAGCTTCTTACCTCAAAATCTTTGGTAAAAGCTAACGCTGAATTTTCTTTTCCTTGATAAAGAATATGGTCACCTGTTACCCATAGATCATAGCCATAGTGATTAAGATGAAGCGGCAATGACTTACATCTGCGGTACTCTTTATCTGCAACCTCTAAGATCGCACGAAGCTTTTCAATACCGCCGTAGCGTATGGTTAACGCTATAGCAAAATTAAAAACATCGATGTATCTTTCCTGAACTCTAATATGTTCCCGAAGCACCTTTGGATCTATAGCTAGCAGAGCTTGAAGATCTTGCACACTGCCTCTTAAGATAACCTCAAAAAGATATTGCTTGAAGCCTGAGCTCGTTGATATATCAATCTTAGGCAGCCTATTTTTAGCCCATTCTTCTTTGTAAAACTTTTGTACCGCAGCAGATGAGCCTTCTACCGCCCAATTGTAGAGTTCCACCTCATTTCTAAGCAACATGTCGATATATTGTTCAGCAACCTCCTCATTATAGATTTGATGTTTGAAACAATAGCCTAAGAGTAGCCCCAAACCAAGACTATCAACAAGTTCTTCAGACAAACTCAACTCAGGCGTTATCGCAACAATGTTTCTTTTTCTTTTATTCCATCGTCCATGTAACTTACACATCTCGCATTGTGTTAAGTTTGGCGCAAACAACACCATGTCTCTCTTGCACAGCATTGCTATCTCATCTAATTGCTCAGCGCTTAGAGCTGTTCCCATATACTTAACAGCGTCTACTTCTTTTTCTACTCCATCAGATGCTCGTAGAACTTTCTCAAATCCCTCATGCAAGGTCACTAATCGACTCATCTGGCACGGTATGTCTATGACGAACCTATGGCATTTGCTAAGAAGTACACCATCGACACTCTCATAGATAGGATTTTGCGGATGAACTATGTATCGCTCTAAATTTCTAAGCCAAGGCAAGTACAAATAAGAGTAGAGGTTTTCTTGATTAGCCTCTTGCTCTTTTAGTCTCATATTAACAAAGCAGTTGCTCACGCTATTGTCTTGAGCGTTATAGACAAAGCCACTTCTATAGTCGATCTCAAACTTACGGCCAATTAAGCTCTTAGGCAGCGTTAATGATGTAATTTTCCTCTCGTTGTCGAAGACTACACCACGCTCAATGAACTTAACGCCCTCAGGGATCACCACATCGCCACCCGCGCCTGAATAACGAATCAGCGTGCCATCATCTGAGATCTCAAAGTCCATAGAATATCCTCACTGCTAAGTGCCCATCGCTAAATAGAATGCTGAGCACCAACTAAGCTCAATCATAGTGATAGCAAACAACTACTTTTGTGCCGCTACAAGCTTAATGATGATGACTTTTTGCTAGTCTTTTTGGTTTTGGTCTTGCTTTTAGACTCTTGTTGCCTCTCAAGGAGCATTGCTGTGGCTTCATGAGCATTGTGCTTTGTGGCCACATCTAGAAGCTTACTCAAGGTTTGTCTAGATTTAATGTGCTTAGAGTTGATGATTGTACTAACCGCGCTATGAGAGGAGCTCAAGAGTGCTTGTTCAAATAACTCTACTAGATCTTTTGCTTTGACATCTAAAAGATTAAAGATCTTGGCAAACTCATCAGGCCATTCCTGAATGATCACAGAAATACAGCTAGGTGGATAAGAGACTGGCTTTTCGTCACTAGCTAACAATTCAATGAATTTGACAACGCCTGGAAAATGATTAAAGTGAGCACTATATAGCCAATTGTAAAAGTTAACGTCTCTAAGATACTCTTTTTCTTCTTGCATGAATCTTTGCAGGTTTACGCCGCGAGACAGTATATAGTTGGCGATCTTAAAATCACAGCACAGCAAAGCAAGAGTGCAGATCATATTAAAATCTCTGTTATCTTCGATTATCAATATCTCTCTATCACACAAGAGCTCTAGGCACTTTAAGCGCTCATCCTCGTCAAGTGGAGTCATGTTTCTTACCTCATCATTTGAGGTAATTGCAAACGCTGAGTGCGCTGGATAACTACAAAACAGATGATCTCCTGTAACCCAATAATTATAGAGTTTGCTATGAAGCTCTTCAGATAATGTCTTAGGTTTACGTTGCAATTTAGCTTCAGCATCTAACAGCAAACGCAGCTTATCTACACCACCATAGCGTATCGCTAAAGCAATGGCGTAATCGACAGCTTGTATAGCATTTCTTTTACGCCATAACGACTCTGTAAGAGGCTGTAGACTTTCATCGAGCAATTGTTGAAGATCTTGTACACTGCCTCTTAAGACTACTTCCAATAAGTAATGTGCTGAACCCACATCGCTTGATCTATCAATCTTCGGCAGCCTATTTTGGGACCATTCTTTCTTGTAAAAATCAAGTATCCATGGAGCTTTTACTTCTTTAGCAAATCTATAGAGCTCACACTCATATCTGAGTAGCATTTGAATGTATGCATCAGCGCTCTGAGCATCATAGAACTCTTGATTAAGGCAATAGCCTGCAAGCAGTCCCCAACCAACGCTGGCAATATTCTCTTCACTCAAAGGTAACTTAGGCATTATCACAGTAATGTGTCTATTGCCCACGTTCCATCTTCCATGTTCATTGTATGGCTCACAACGAGTTACATTTGGCGCAATCAAAGTAAGTTTTGGATAGCACCAGCTTGCAATCTCATCAAACATGTCTGCAGATATATAATGGCGCGTATACGTAACTTCATCTACATTAAATAACGTACCGTCAGCTGGCTTGAGGACTTTCCAAAAGTTATCATCCAAGGTCAGTGTGTCCTTGAAACTTTCTGGCATATGAATCAGAAAAGTGCGACAGCTGCTATAGAGTACACCATCAACACTCTCATAGACTGGATTTTCAGGATGAACAATGTATCTTTCTAGTCTGCTTAGTGATGGTATGAACAAATATGAGTAACGACCTGATAGCGAAGCAACTTTCTTGCTAGCCCTAGTATTAACAAAGCAATGGCTTACGCTATTATCTGTGGCGTTATAGACAAAGCCATTTCGATAATCGATTTTAAACTTACGGCCAAGGAAGCTCTTAGGCAGCGTTAAGGATGTAATCTTATCTGCATTGTCAAAGACTGAATAATGCTCGATGAACTTAACACCCTCAGGGATCACCACATCACCGCCCGCGCCTGAATAACGCATTAGCGTACCTTCTTGTGAGATCTCAAAATCCATCTACCTAAACTCCTTAGCGCATACAAAAGTTAAAAATAACACCTAGATAAAATAAGACTAAACAGCATGGTATACAGCTAGCAGCGCCCGCTAGAGCTCTATATACAACAGCTACAGCATCGTATAGAGGTAGCAGCGCCCGCTAGAGCTCTATATCCAACAGTTAAGGCTAAATTAAGCAAGCTACAAAGTTAATGAGGAGCGCACGCCTACGCTTTGCTCACCATGTTTGCGCAACTTATCTAGGTAATCAAGTATGATTGCTACCATCTCGGCTTGTGACTTATCTGAGGCGTATTGTACAAGTTTCTTAATTAGCTTACTTGAAAAGTCATACGATGAGTCCAAGGCAGCTTTTAGTGAGTCAATATCATCATCCCTAACGATTGCTCTAAGAACTTCAAACATGTCGTCATCCTTAACTGTTATGAGAGGGAAAAGCTCTTTAATAAGCTCAACATTGCCTGAGACTCTGTACTTTAGCGGTTCTACAGATATAGGAAGCTTTACTCCAAGCTCATTGATTAACTTGGCAAAGTTAACCACGATTGACGCCTTGTGGGATAAAACGCCTGTATAAGTGATATCACGCTCAATCTGACTAACTACATCCCTGTTATCCGTTATAAAGGTCTTAAGACAAACCTTGCTAATAAGATCAGCAATCAAGTCTTGACGATCTAGCATATAGCCATAGAAACAACGCCATTCTTTGGAGTAATTCGGCCTTAACAATTGCCTTGTAAGCAACTCAATACACTCAAGGCGTTCTTCAATACTAATAGGCTTCAAGCCATGAACTTCACCGTGCTTATCAACATTCAAAGTCATGGCACTGCCAAATCTAGGCTCATAACCAATTACTTGCCACAAGCCGAAACTGAACATCGATCTGGCAAAGATATCATCAAGATGTTTTCTATAGCTTTCGCTAAATATCGACTCGTTGAGCAGTGCCTTAAGCTTTGCAAGCCCTCCATACCTAAGTGCTAGCTCGACGATCGTCACTAGCTCGATATGTTTGTCTTTAATATATTTCTTGTTTTTTAAGCAATGCTTAAAATCCCTTTCACTGCCATATAGAACCTGCAACTTTATCTGTAGCGCAGCCTCTTGAGCATTAGAAACTTGCTTAGAAGGATCAGATTCCTGAGCCCATACATTTTTGTAATATGACAGTACTTTCGTAAGCTTTTGCTCATTGGCAAAAGGATATACTTTGTTCTCATGCTCAAGTAGCAATGATGAGTAATAAGCTTTGTTTTGCTCATCGTATGCATCAGCCTTATAGCAAAAGCCACAAAGACTTTGCCAACAGAAAGTCCTTTGATTATCATGAACTTGGTATTTCGGGGCAACTATGACTAAATTATGTCTAGGCGTTAAGTAGTGTTTAAAGAATTCATTTGCATTTGGCGCATACACTATCAATAGGTTATCTACGCCATGCTCAAACACTTCACTTTGTAGAAAGTTATCTAGACTCTCACATAACACAAGCTCATCTAATATAGTCACAATCACTGGCGGCCCTTGTAGAGCATCGTTAATATCAGTGCTTTGAATGTATTCTTGATAAGAGCTATCCATAGCTAGCGGCAAGCTACTTTGCGATGGAGTGTCGAGGATAAATTTATCTTGGAACATCAGCACGCCAGATCGCTCGCTATATACTGCGTTATCTGCAGCTACAGCATAACTCTCTAAAAATGGCAGCTTTAACTCCAAAAGCTCAAATAACACATCATCCTGCTCAAGTGGCGCAGCACCATCTTTTTGATAGAGCTCAACGCTAAGAGCAGCGGCATTGTTATATCGCAGCACATGTGCCTGATGGTCACTCCCTTGCTCATGCTTATGTCCAAGTAAGGTGCTAGGCAAGGTTAAAGCGGTGATCTTAACTTGAGGATCAAACACACCATCACGGGCAATAAATCTCACGCCTTCTGGAATGACAACTGATCCACCTAAGCCACTATAGCTTAGAAGCTCACCATCATCACTAATTACAAAATCCATAGTTAATCCTCATAAGTGCTTGTTTGCATTACGCACTAAAGCGTCAATGGCGAGGTCGGAGCTAAGGTACTATCATTTTCCTTACGTCTTTGGTTTTGATAGTTTAGAAGAGTAGCCACCATTTCATGATTATCTGTATCATGTGCGATAGTGGCAAATCTCTTTAAGATCTCATCATCAAAATCATAGCCACAGTCCAACATGGCTTGTAATAACTCTGGAGCTTCTTGACCCACAATCCTATAAAAGAAGACCTCTAAAGCATCATGATCTATGTACACAAGCGGGAATAGCTCATGAATAAGCTCTTCGGTGTTAACAACTATTGCAAGGTCATGAATTAAACCTAAACGAATGAGTACGTCTTTGCTTTTGGCCGCCTTGGCAAAAGCAATGACGTGCTGTGGATTAGACTCTAAAACGCTAGCTATCGTGGTGTTGTACTCAAGAATTTCAGCATCGTCAGTTTGACTCGTGTACTGACTAAGATTGACTACAAAGTCCTTGAGATCTGCCTTATCTAAGAGTGTGGCAGCTAAATCAGAGCGGCCTAACATATAGGCATAGAAGCACTTCCACTCATTGACACAGATAACATTAAGTAGATCATGTGCCAAAAACTCAAAACAACTTAAGCGCTCCTCAACGCTTATTGGGCTTAAGTTACGTACTTCACCTTGCGCATTCACAAACAGTGCAGATGTTCTCGTGAATGTAGGCTTATTGCCAATGACACCCCAGATCCCATCCCGGGTATTGCCCTTGTAGCTAATCTCATCGATATAGGCTTGGAGGTACTGACGCACTCTATCTTTAGATAGCAAGCACTTAAGCTTTTGTACACCACCATAGCGAATAGCTAACTGCACTGCAAAAGCGACAAGGAATACAAACTCTTCAGCTATTGACGGTTCATCACTAACAACATCATCAAAATCTAAAGATGAGCGCACATCATCAACTGTGCCATAGAGTATCGATTCAAAAAGCTGCTCAATTGCATCCACATAGTTTTCTATGACTGGCTTGGGAACAAAACCCTGAGCCCATAAGTTTTCGTAATACTGACAAACTCGTTTGAGACCATAGTTTTTAGCGCGACGATAGCAATTAGCCTCATCAAAATACAGAAAAGCTCTACATACCTTTGCTTGCTCTTCATCAAACAACTCTTGCCTATAGCAAAAGCCAAGCAATGCAAAGAGCACAATAATGGAGTTGAGGTCACAACTATGAAGATTTGGTATTACAACAATGGTGTTCTTTTTAGGTAACCAAGGAAATCCCTCTTCACGTATCGCATGTGCCTTTAGAGCGTAGAAAATGTAGAGATTGTCAGTAGACAGGTCAAAGATCTCAGATGTTTGATACGAGGCAAATAACTCTGGAGTTACAATTTCCTCGTCCAAATACGCAGCTAGCGGCGGCCCTGAAAAAGTGTCCTTAGCTTCATCAGAGTGAATATATTCTTGATATGAGCACTCAAGCTTAAATGGAAATGGCGATCTTTTAGGTATATCTAAGACAAAATCCAGCTTGAACAAGAGCACGCCATCAATGGCTCTATAGACGAGATTACCCTCAGCGACCTCATAGCTTTCAAGGTCTGGAAGATCTAATGATAAGAGTTCAAATAGATCATCATTAGCAGCCAGCGCCTTAGACGTATCACGCTGATAGAGCTCTACGGTGTCTCCTGCAGCACTTTCGTTGTGGCGCAGCACATGTGCCTGATTGTCACTACCTAGCTTATGCTTGTGTCCAAGCAAGGTACTTGGCAAGGTTAGAGTGGTGATCTTAACTTGTGGATCGAACACACCTTCATGCGCAATAAATTTCACGCCCTCAGGAATGAGCACAGCGCCACCCACTCCACGGTAGGCAATAAGCTCACCATCATCACTAATCAAAAAGTCCATATCTGATCCCTTGTAAACTTATTGCGCTATAAACCAGTGCTAGTTGTGCATTAGCATAAAGCCAAGATCAAAGTCCTTATGCTAGTGCCAAGCTAGTACTGAACATGTAATAAATCTTTCTTATCTCCCATCTTACAAGCAAATATTTAGCTAATAATTAGCGACTCTAAAAGCCCATCTTATGCCGCTTGCAGCCATACATTAAGCACTAGCTAAATTAGGCATTGATAAATGATCCATCAAAATTATTCTGACACATCTGCATGCTTGTCCCACTGTTGAGAATCTTATTGGTTATAACTTCAAGGTCGTCTGTACCTTTAATGTAAGCAGCCCCTGCCTCTTTAGCTAGCTCGTGATTGCCTTGAGTTTGTTCGGCGCGATCCGTTTCTTCATCCGAATACTTAACCACAAACAAAGGCTTGCCCGAATTAAGACATACCCTAGTAGCATGCATGGTTCCGCCATTAACTGAAGTTTGAATAACTAATGTAGCTAATGCTAAGCCTGACTGTAGGCGATCGCGGGCTACTAAATTGTATTTAGTAACAGGTGTCCCGACATCGTATTCAGACAAAAGTAGACCACCATTAAGCAAGATTTCTTCTGCAAGAACCTTATTGCTTGGAGGGTAGACACTGTCTAGACCATGGCCAAGGAACGCAATGGTTTTACCCCCGGCATTTAGAGCACCACGATGTGCAATCGTATCGCACCCTTCTGCCAAACCTGAAACTATACAAAAACCTCTGCGTGCAAACTCAGTGGATAAATACAGACCAGCTTTTTGTGCATTAGTAGTGTTGTTACGCGTGCCAATTACCGCTAGCCCTGGGCACTTAAGAGCATTAAGATCTCCCTTGTAGAAGAGCAAAATAGCTGGTTCTTCAGTTTTATCGTCTTTGGATTTTATGTGCCGTAGAGAACTAGGAAAGTCTTGCTCGTAGTAGGAAATAATGCCTATTTGATTGGTTTTAGCCCTATCAATGATCTCTTGAGCAGTCTTAAGAGCCGCATCTAAATCCGTTGCTGTAATAGGAGCCTTGCGTGCACCATCAGGATTTTTCTTTTTAACAGAACATTTTGCTAGAACACCAAGCAGCTCTGACGTACTAACAATACCTGAAATACTGTTGCCTACTTTCAGAATCGACTTTTTACCAACACCTTTTAATGACTTTAAGGCCAAGATTTGGCTTGTAGTTAGTGCCATATACACCTCTGAAAATATGCAGGACTGATGTTATTTTGATTCCTATACAGTAAATGGGATAAGACTTAGCTACACTCAATTAAGAGTGTAGCTAACAATGGCGTTAATTAGCCATTAATGATGTGGTAGAGCTTTAGGAAGATTAGATCTGAAGGTCGTTTAAGACGTTGATGATCTCAATCTGACGCTCATGGAAGAGGAGTTCTTTGTTGTGTTTGAAGTACTCATCACAACCGAAGGAGCTAATGAAGCTTACGGCATTTTTGTTGATGGTCAGCTCGCTAAGTAAGATCAAGATCTCTTGACCCTCACCAAAGGCTTGCTCGGCAAACTTAAATGCAGCATTAAGCTTACCTACAACCTTATCTGCATCACTCTCCATCTTCTTGACGCGCTTATCAAAGTCCTTTTTAACGGCCTTGAAAGCTACCTCATTGTCCTCTTCGCTACCAATGATATTCAGCTCTTCATGCAGGATATTCTCTACAGCCTTCATGCGACGAATAACACTTTGCGTTACGGTGCCACGATCTGCGGCATTTTTCAGCATATTGGAGTAATTATGCAGCAAGGTCTCAAAAAGATAGCGTGGAGTATTTGGATTGTTCTTTACTCCTTTCTTAAAGTCTTTTAATACTGCAAGTAAGTCCTTTAAGATCGCCTCTTCATCGTTAACCTTGCAGATATCTTCATGCAGCGCATTTAACATCAAGCCTAATAAAGCTAAGCGCTCATCAAATGCTGCTTTACTTGCACGAGCAAGGATCTCATCACTAGCTTGACCATCTAAAATGCTGCTTACTTGATAATCAGAGCGATATTTTTTGAAGAGATCGTAGTAAAGGGCAAATTCCTTAGCGACCTTTGGATGCTGTAAGTATTGCTCAATTAACGGCAGATCAACTTGAATTTTCTTCTCTTCGTAGAGTTTGAGCATAGCACTAAGATCAAGCCAACCACGTGCAGTCACAAAGTATCTTCCGTCAACAGTGGTTTCGATCTTGTAGAAGTCTGACTTAATGGTCTCAAGATAAGTAAAGACCGCAGGGTGCACGCCTGAGCTTTGGGCATACTCCTTCCACACCATAAAGTCAGGGATAACCTCAATACGGCGCAGACGATCCCAAGTGGCAATATCAAACTCACGTACAGAATTGTTGTACTCAGGTGGGTTACCTGCAGTAACGACGATCCAGCCATTTGGCAGCTTGTGGCGACCAAAAGTCTTGTACTGCAAGAACTGCAGCATTACAGGAGCTAAAGTCTCAGAGGTACAGTTAATCTCATCTAAGAATAAAATACCCTCTTTAACACCAGTGGTCTCAATGTACTCATATACGGATGCGATGATCTCTGACATAGTGTACTCAGAGATCGCGTACTCCTTGCCATCGTACTTCTTATGCTCGATAAGTGGCAGACCTAAGGCGCTCTGTCTGGTGTGATGAGTCATGGAATAGCTAATCAGACCAACACCAGCTTCATAGGCAATCTGCTGCATTACAGCAGTCTTACCGATACATGGAGGGCCTAGTAAGAACACTGGACGCTGAACCTCAGGTGGGATTAAGTAATCACCGAACTCGTCTTTTGAAAAGTAAACGGTTACTGCGTTTTTGATTTGATCTTTTGCTTGTTTAATATTCAAGGCAAAACCCTCAGTAAATGTAGGTCTGTATTGCTTAATTCTGTAGTAATTCAAGCTAGGCAATTAGTCACCGTGGACAGCACTGGATTATTTTTACTAATGCCAGTTCAGTGCTGTTAAAGCCTGTGTGCGCTAAAGATTGCTTGAGCTTTGGCAGGTTTTGGCAGACTTTGGCAGGTTTTGGCTTTACCTAGGCTTGAGTGATTGACCAATGAGGCACTTATGAGTGCCTAGAGATCGTACTTATCTAAAACCAGTTTAATGGCCCATGAAGGCACCGCGACATCATCATATTCACCACGGATCATGACGAAAGCAGCTTTATACTCTGGTGGCTTAGCCGGGAACTGCCCCATACAATCAGTAAAGTAGATAAGACCCTTAAGATCATGAAGTTCACCACTCTTGATGAGCTTATCAACATAGGTAAATACAGGTCTAAAATCAGTACCACCAAAGCCTTTTAGCTGCATGTGCTTGATGTAATCTTCAAACTCCTCGCGTGAGGTGATTTTCACATCGCTTTGGATCTCAGTGTCACATTGAATGATGTGCAAATTAATCTTGTTAAAGAAGCTCTCTTTTTGCATCAAGATGTTGTAGGTCTTGTTCATGAAAGCCTGCACTAAAGGACCATGAACCGAGCCCGAGACGTCAATGGCGATCACGAAGTCATGAATCTTCTTAACTTCACGATACTCCAAAGGCTCAATGAGCGGCATGTTCTTGTAAAGATCAAGACCATAGGTGTAGTAGACGTAGTCAAACTCATCTGGACTCACCTTCATCTCTTCTCTAAAAGTGGCAAATTTCTTTAAAAACTCAGAGTAGTCATAGCGCTCTCGAGTTACCTCTGTTAAGTTCTGAATCAAAGATCCAGCGCTATCTCCTATACCTTTAGAGGTGGTCTTAAGATCAGTGAGCATCTTCTCTGCGATAGACATCCACATATCAAGCAAGGCTTGTTGCTTGCCAGCAATATACGGAGTATTTCTAAGGCCACTATTGTTTGCATTTGGATTCTTAGGCAAGATCGTGGAAACATTATCCTGGCCACTTTGATTTGAGTTGTCGTCAGAAGGCTGTCCACCATTTTGCGGCGATCCTGAACCACCGCTAGATGGCTGTGATCCTGAGCCACTGCTAGATGTCTGCGATCCTGAGTTACCGCTAGAACCAGCCTCATCACCAGCTAAATCGCCCGCTCCACTAGCTTGTTCGTCCTTTGACGGATACCAAGGACTATGCTCGTCGCAAGTAAAAAGATCTCTTAATTCCTGTCGCTTGCTATCACTTGGTGGATTGGCAAGAAAATGACGATAGATCTTTTCTGCAGTAAGGATCTTAACTTCTTTTTGAATGGTATTTAGATGCGAGCGCATTGCTGCATCATTATTAGTTGCAATGCTATCTTTCTTTAACTCGAGGATAGTGTTGGATACTGCGATATCACTAGCTAAATCCCACAGCTCACGATCTAGTTCTTTTGCCGAGAAAGGATGGTAGAGAACGCAATGGAGCAAAGAGTGCATGTAGTTATGCACTGGACGAGCTTGATCTTCACGGTACTCTTTAAGAACAAAGATAGGATTGAAGTAAAGAGCTTTACCATCAGTTGCTTGAGTCTCAATTGCCTCAGAGCAATTAAGTGGCAACCTATCTAACGCCGTGTCTAAGAAGCGAAAGTTCAGCACCAAGCGACTCTGCGCAAGCTTCATCACTTCTTGAGCTAGTTGACGAATCTTATCTTCATTCGACATACACATCTCTCTGTTCACACACTGCACATGGCGTGGTATAAGCCATTTCCACAGCAAACAAAAACTATTTATACTCATCATAGATCAGAAAACTTAGCTAATTTTTAGAATGATCTTAATGAGCGTTAATAAGCACGTGGGATTAATCAACTTATAGAAAACAAATCGCAAGCGTTCTAGCCTATCAAAAGGAGGCTATACACAAAAGCTCTTTATCAAAGATCTGCGATCCATACGGCAAGCACGACAACGTGCCATGACAAACTACTGCAATAGCACATAACAAGCCTCCTGGCCAAACCAATACCTTGGGCATGGCAACTAGCACCTGGCTAAACCAATATATTGGGCATGGCAACTAGCAACTATCTAAGCCAATACCCTAGCCATGGCAACTAGCTTGTATCTTGCCTAGTGGCTTGTCATTGTATGACAGAAAAAGTTGCGTGCATGAAAACTGGGACTATTTTAATTAATCCTGATATATAAAGCATTTTCAGCAAGTGCGCAGCATCAGCTAGACTCATCTATGCATGATGAGCAAGTACGCTTTTGCTAGAGATAAAGTCCTGATTTACCCTTTTGCTTTGCGTTAGTACCTTGCTTTTCTTTGAAGTTAAGTAACATGGCAACCATCTCACTAGCACCAAGATCTACAGCCTCTTGTATGTACATATTTAGCGGCATGCCTTTCTTAATGCGACCAATATCAAGGAGCGCCTGCATTGCAGCGCATTGATTGTTGGCAATGATGCCCTTGACCATAGAGCTAAAGGTATTAGACTGCATCTTCGCGTAAGTAAGCAGCTTCTTTAGTAACTCAGGATTCTCTATAAATTCTTCCAGATCAATTATGTTGGTTATTACCAGCTCAAAGCCATCTTTTAAAGCTGCCTCAGCCATAGCCGGTGCTGCCTCAGGGATTTCGGTAAAAATGATATCGAGAACAGCTAAACGCCACCAACCACGCGATAAGGTATTGAAAAAGTCACTATATGGCTTAAGAGAAGCTCCGTGCTTTAAGAGGTAATCAGCGATCTCAAATTCAGCAAATACCAAAGCATGAAAATACAGCGCATCACGATCTTGCTTGTTAATCAGTCCTTGCTTGCAAAGATAGGTAATGATCTCAATTCTTTCTTTAGCTGGCAGTACCTTGGCTTTAGCAAGACAGCCATTTCTATCGAGAGGTAATTGCAAGCCCTCGCCAACAATAGGCTTTCTAAACTTATCTGCAACGATCAGCAATACTTGATTAGCAAGAATGCGATAACTAATATCATTATTGATGATCCAGTTGCCAAAATAAGTATTGTTCACCGGCTTTACATCATCATAGTCAAAGCGACATCCAGCTTGCACAAGTAGCTTAACCTTATCTAAAGAACCATATCTACCAGCAAGTCCTAATGCGCGTGCAGTATAAGTAAATTGCTTTTGAGATTTAAGCACATCATCTACATCTTCAAGAGTACCAAAGCACACCGACTCCTCTAATAAGCTAGTGGCTTTTCTCGGAGAGAGTTTTTTTAGCTTACTCTTAGTACGCTCAGTACTCTTTACCAGTGGAGTGCCTTTATCTTTTTTTCCATCTTGCTCGTCATAGTACGCAATAGTCTCTTTAGCATTGAGCTTGTGAACTAAAGATAAGATCTCAGAGCGATTATTCCTTAAAAAGCGCTCGTATTTTTCAGACATTTCTTTTGAATACAGATACTGATGTGAACAGTACCCAATGGCCAGACGGAGCTTGTAGAACTTGTTGACTGAGGACAAATCTATTTGAGGAAAAACAAGAGTGGCATAATCTAAAGCAGAGTACTTAGTACACATCGCTTGGGATGCAAACTCTTTTAGTTCACGAACATTACCACCAATAATCGTGAAGGGCTCACTCATATTTCGAAAATATCCATCGAAGCGCTCATCAGAAAAACTAGTGAATTTGTGAGGCAAAACCACTGAGCTTATTTTTTGGCAGTTGTAAAAAGCCTGTGGTGCTATCTTTGTTGTGTTCCCATGCAAAACAAGCTCACCTTCAATGTTTTCAGGACACAAGAGCAAACATGAGTAATCTTTGGTATACAACAGTCCGTTATATGTGGCATATACAGGATTATCTTCATGCACTATAAAGCTTTCAAGGCCATTAAAGTGTACCTGACACATATATCGCATGCTAATAATGCCTTTATCCTTAATTGGTAACTCTAAGGCATTGTCTGCTTCTAAAGATACACTCTTGCTTTCAGGATTATAGACAAAATCAGCATCCTCATAAGGCCCAGCAATATAGCCTAGAAAGCTTTTAGGCAGATACAAAGATCTAACTTGTGAATCGCCAAAGGGATAACGCAATCTACGATCCACATATATGGCTCCCTCAGGAATTATGGCATCTAATTCACTATCGATTTTGCCTTTGACAGCCCCATCTTGTTCAACCTGAAAGCCCATAAAATATCCTTATATAGCCATTGTTGAAAACTTAACCAAACGCCAAAGACAGTAGCTGTCCCATGAGATGTATGCTACTTGAATGTAAGCTAGTAGTATGCCTGAAACATATCACTTTTCCATTAAAACTCTTGATCAATTATCTTGTTTTGATTGAAAAGATCTATGGACTACAGCTGCAAAGATGATTTTTTGGACTTGCTCTTATTGCGCTTAGATTCTTGATAATCAAGGATTAAAGTGGTGATCTCGTGACGCTGCATATGACTACTGATTTGTAAATACTCATCTAAATCACTCTTGGTCTTGATGCCGCCTGCTTTTAAGATCGCCCCCATGATCTGCACGTTATTCTCTTCAATCATGAGCAGAACTAGTGGGCGAATAAATTGACGAGTGATTCTGACATGCTTAATTAGAAGCTCAGTTATAGACGCATCTTGTTTAAGTAAGTCGTGATCAAAGAACTTTTGCCAAACTAGCTTATGATCTTCAGCTTCTAAAAGATCTAATAACTCAATGAGTCCTTCACGATTATTGTATGCAGCCCACTTGATGCACTCATTGAGATATGACTCATAATCTTTCTGGCCTTTTACTGCTGCAATAAATACATTAGGACTATAGCCTTTTTCGGTGAGAAAAGCGGCGATCTCATGTGCGCCAACAATGTATGCGCTAAAGCATAAGTAAGAGAGCAGATCTGGAACAATATAGTTATGCTTGATGCAGTACTTTAAAATCCTGATACGCTGTTGTTCGCTTACAACCTGAGCACTATGAAACTCACCATTTTTACCTAAGCCCAAATATGAGTAGAGATGATACTGACCATACATCATAAAAGGAAAAGGCTTAAATAGAGGGGAGAAGACCATTAAACCTATCTTAATAGCCCCTCTAAAACCCAAGCCATCACCCTTAGGTCCAATCACTCCACTATAGCCATCATGCTCTAAGATGCACTTAACTTTATTGAAGCCAGCGTAGCGCAAAGCCAAGAACAGTACATCAGATACTAGGTAATAGCCTTTTACTTGATCGAGCACGAACTTGAGTTCATTTAATGAGCCATGCAGAACGCAGTTTTGAATTACGTGCTCATTAATCCCGCCGTTGTAGGCGATTAACTTTCTTAAGTTCCACTTCTGCCAGAGTGTCTCATAATAATCAGCTATAGCAGTCAGCCCATAAGATTTGCTAGCTCTTAACAGATCTTCTTCATACTCGCGCATGCATTCCTCATAGAAATTGACATACGGCTTTCTAAATAAGTCTTTTTCATAGCACATGCCCATTGCTATGCGCCTTAAATGATACGGCAGTAGATGATCAACACTCACTTTAGGCCAAATAAACACCACGCCATCCATTCCACCATCGTTACCGCGTTGACCACGCACGATATCTAAAAGGTTTAAGGCGTAGAATTTAACTACACAGACAAATTTATCTGCAAGCAGTTTAATCAGAAAATCGTTACCTATTTCACCTGTGAACTCAAGCTCAAGTAAATCAGTACGAGCACCAAAAGCTTCGCGATCAATTTGTTGAAGCGATTCGTCGAACACCAGCCTTTTAGAATACTTCCGTGGGCAATCGACGATCTTAGTGAAGTTTTTGTTATACAGCACTCCGTCACGGCATGCAAAGCGCTTATTATTAGGATCCACTTCATAAGACTTAAGATAAGGCAGATCATCGTTACGAAACTTACGAGTAGATTTTGGATTAAGGTTGGTACCCCAGGTACTACAATCCACCTGTTTTAAATGGAGCTTACCATCACTTCCTTCGTACTCGAAGTAATCTGCCTCATGTCGATTCTCGATATAGCCTACAAAGCTTTTAGGCAAAAATATGGACTCAATGATCGAGTTCTTATCAAACACGCCGCTAGTTTGTATGTAGCAAACTCCATCAGGAATAACTACATGCTTAGCTTTGCCATGATATGCATGCAGCACACCTTTCTCATCAATTTCAAAGTCCATAACGACTCCAAAGATCTGATAAATTGCCTAATACACACTAGCCATTATACTTTACAGCCAAATACATCAGACATTAACACGATCTGAAAGCATGAATGTCTTAAGAAAGGACATTCAATCTCACCTTAAGCAACTATTTTGAGCTGCGCACATGTAATGCCTTGAACGATCAAACAGTCCCTATGCAATGCTTGGAACGATCAAGCAGTACCTATGCAATGCCTTGAACAATCAAGCAGTACCTATGCAATGCCTTGAACAATCAAGCAGTACCCATGCTATGTCTTGAACGATTAAGCTGTAGCCATGCGATGCTTGAAGCTATAAAGCACTGTATGTTGCATGGCTGTAAGTACTTAAGATATGCAAGCGCTCAGATATGCATTAATTTGAGCCGTAAAAAGATTAACGTCTACTAGTTTTAGAGGCTGTAACTAAAATATCTTCGCCCGTGCGTGTAGATGCGCGGCATGACACCAAACGTCGTGTCGGGATCACTTCGATCTTGTAGTCTTTGTACAACTCATGCACGAGATCATGATTGGAGTTAGTCAAAAGCACATAGCAGCCTTTATCATAGAGCTCTTTGACTACTTCGGCTAAGCGTATATGCTCTTCATCGCTAAATACTTCTTGGGTATAGCGCTTGAAGTTGGCATTTTCAGAAATCGGCAAATACGGTGGATCAAGAAAGATAAAGTCGCCTTTCTTGGCATATTTAGACAGAACGTTCTGATATGAGTCACATACAATGGTGGCTTTTTGCAAAGCATTTGATGCCACTGCTAGTCTGCCAATATTGCAGTAGTTTGGATTTTTGTAATTACCGTATGAAGTATTAAATTGGCCTTTTTTGTTGACGCGGTACAGACCATTAAAGCAAGTACGATTTAGATAGATCATACGTGCAGCTGCAGCAGCCTCTGGCAACTCTCTCCAGTCTTGAGCGCGCACCTCGTAAAACACCTCTTTAGTGTTTTCATACTTACTTAAATGCTCAATCACCTCTTCAAGGTGCCAGGCAACTTGCTCATACATATTGATGAGCTCTGGGTTGAGGTCAGCAATAATGGCGTTCTCTGGCTGCATGGCAAAGAACATTGCGCCACCACCGAAAAATGGTTCGATGTAGCGACCATACTTCTTTGGTACTTTAGGAAGTAGCACTGGCAGCATCTGTCTTTTACCACCAGCCCACTTCAAAATAGGATCTGCCTGTAACTCGTAATCAGCATTTTCAATAGCTGCTAGAACACTTTGCAAACTCATATGACACCAACATGACCAAAACTTTGTACGATTGTATCACTGACATTGATACATTGCTAAAGTATGCGAAAACAAAGGCTCTTTTAGCCAAGATATCGAGTTTTTACCCTAGTCCCATGCAAAGAAGATAGAGCGCTTTTCATATCCCACCGTGTCATGATTTTCTCAATGACTTGATGAGTGACCAATTATCCCCCTTGCTGCATTTCGTACCAGCACATGCATACAGTCCCTTTGCTGCAGACATTTCAGGCACAGGCATACTGCACATTGCTACGGACGTTTAGGCGCTAGCGTGCACTTCTTAGCTGAGGATGTTTAGACGCAGCTGTTGTGGGCATTTTGAGGTTTGACTCTTGGCTGTGCCTACGCAGCGATCATTTTAGTGGTTGTTGATGCTCGAGGCTGTTTTTGCGCTTTTTCTTGGAGCTCCTGTATTGCAGCACAAAGACAGCTATCAATATAGCCACAACAAAGCGCATGATCTTATCTAAAATCCCAGGGATCTTGTCATGACGATACATATCTAACAGCAAGAGATCATTCACATCGAAGCCATAGCGATGATGCATACGACTAAGCATGCCCCTCTCACTTGATTCGGTATAGCGAATACGACCTGTAGGAAGGCGTATTTTGCCATTAACCCACATCTGGAATGTCAGATAGTCATCAAAATAAACGCCAAGATAAGAGCCGTCTTTGAGCTGCAGCAAATAGTAGGAATTGTATGAGCCAGAAAAGGCCAGCATATTGACTGCTTTTTCTTTCCATGAAACTGGATAGCTAAGTCTACGATACTTCTCAATGTAGATTTTTTTCTTATTCTTTGCAGTTAAGTTGTGCTCACCCTCTTCCGAATTATCTCTAAGTCGCATCAAGGGGCACAAAATAAGATTATCTCCCTCTGCAGTCACTGCAATATCTTTGTTTAAGAAAGATAAGACCTGCTCTTTGCTCTCAACCAATACCACATCCGGGCTTGGCTTTTGACCAATCTTAGTACCTTCTCCTACCCATAAGTCATAAATCCAGCCAGTTGGAATACCGCCCATCACCATGAATGTAAGTAATAATCCACAAACGAGGTAAAAAGCGACTTTCCTTAGCCTTAGTAGATACTTCTCAAGCATAGTTCTAAACCTCAATCCAACTGATAGTTACGAACTTAGACCAATCGTTAGCCTTGCTTTGCAAAAAGCATTGGTACATGAACTGTGCGCCTATCGTCCTTTGCACTACGATCTATCGCCATGTACATCGCACACAAAAGACTGGACACTCCCTTATTGCTAGCAGAGATACGAGAGTTGGCACCCAAAGCACTTTGGCTTTAGGTGCTGTTGCGTTGGGCTCAAGATATGAGCTTGAGTTTGTTGAATGCGGCTAGCCTATCTTAGTTGTTGGGCTTTTTAAGGGGCTAGCCAGGGGTGGTTGGTGGTTGTTTTTAGCTTAATAGCTGATGGAATCATCCGATGAGTCGATGCAGCAACGGCGATTGTTTTTGACCACAAAGCTTACTTTGGCCATCTTGTCGATTAATGCTTTGACACCATGCTCAATTTTGTACTCCATCTCTTCTTGGTAGAGTGGGATAACTTGGTAGAAGTTAACATCATCACCATTTGGCAAATTCATACACGAAGCATCACCATCAGTATCTTGAGGAGCTACGAGCATGCAGCCGTTTAGCTGAGTACATGTTGCATATGGATCTTCATGATCGATGGTGTGACCATTGCCAAGCCAACACTCGCTAACAATTGGCAGTCTTGCTAATGCCTTTAATAAACGCAGCGGCCAATACCAATTCTCATCATGGATAGAGTCGTTATCAAGCTTCCAATCCTTTGGCAGAGCAATCACCAACTCGGCACGCTCAAGCTTATATTCAGCAAACTCTTCAGGTACATCCATCTTGTGAGCACCCATGCCCATAGTGACTAAGGTGTAGTAATCGCGCTCTTCAGTTGGCTTGATTAAACAGATATCAACATGGATATCAGGTGACACGATCTCATGGAGCACATTGTCAATAGGACCAAAGTACTTTTCAATGTGAGCTTCAACAGCCTTCATCTCATCTTCTGAATAGATCTCTGGAGCGCCGCCATCCTGACACCAAAGTATATTCTCTTCTTCTGACCCGTCAGTATCAACTATGACTCTAAAAAAGCCTGAACCATCTTCAAATCCATATACTAAAGTGATGGTGTAATCAAGGCCAATCATCACAGCGTTAAGCATACCCTTCTTGCCATTAGAGCAATCTCTAGATAGCCATTTGCCTGAGTCAATGCTGCTCTTAAGCTCTTTAAGCCAATCGGCCTTGAGCTTAGACATGCCAGCCTCATTCATCTGGAAGATGAGATCTACAGATTTATCCCCAACAGTCACAGGGAATTTGGTGAACGGTGAGTTAGCAACATACTCATCACTCTTAGGTCCAAAGATCTCAAAGAAACGCTCTAAACCTTGTGGATCTAACCTGACACAAGAAATAGCGCGCAGCTTTGCATCAGCGCGTTCATCTAGTCCATCGAGCAATTTATAATCGTCTTCAGCATTAATCCAGTGATAGAGCATCTGCTCAAGAGTAGCGCCAGACTCAATTTCACGTTTTAAGGTAATAAACTCGTGATCGCCTGGAACCAGCTCAAGACCATGTGCTACAGCCTCAAGTGCACCTTCCTTATTGCCAAAGTGACTACGCAGCTTACCAACTTGCAGCCAGACCCATGGATAATCGCTCTCTTGCTCAGCTCCCTTTTCAGCATAAGCAAGGGCATCCTCTAAACGACCGCAGTGCATGAGTGCACAAGAATAGCGGTAGTACCATGTGCCACAACCAGAAGCATTTCGCTCAGAGTACTTCATCCACTCCACGCCTTGATAATAGTAACGGTACTCGCCCATGTTGATGCACGCAAAGCCATACCACAGAGCAAGCTGCAGATCTTGTTGTGCTTGGCGCTTAGTAAATTTCTTCTCTTCTACGCCCTTTTCAACAAATTTCTCTAAGAAGTACAGCATCTTACCGTAGTAGCCACTTGAATCATCGACAAATGATTCTAAAGTAGCAATATCCGCAACGGATAAGAGTGAATTAGTCTCAGCATTTACAGGAGCCTCACTTAGATCCTCCCAGAGCCCAATACTCTCTACATCGCGACGGAAAGTATGGAAAGTAGCCCATGGCAGCTCACTTTGACTAAAGAACTCTGACGCAGCATCTAAAACCTCAGGAAGATCCCATGCTATGAAGTCGATATAGCCATTTGAAATACCAGTAGCACCACCGATAAAGGTCACGGCATCTAAAGATGCATTCTCTTCTATATAAGACTGCAGCTCATGGCGGAATTGCAAGATCTCCTCAGCACGATTCTCACCTTCAAAGCCATCAATTGGGAATGCAATGAATCCAGGGACAATACCATCTTGTTGGTATTCATCCATACAATCGCTTTCATCATCGTTGTATTCATCAATTAGATCAGGCAAAAGAGTCGTTCCGATAAAGACATCTGAGCGTAACACTCCATCAGCTTCTTGTT
Organism: Anaerobiospirillum succiniciproducens DSM 6400; assembly: GCF_000482845.1. Taxonomy (GTDB): domain Bacteria; phylum Pseudomonadota; class Gammaproteobacteria; order Enterobacterales; family Succinivibrionaceae; genus Anaerobiospirillum; species Anaerobiospirillum succiniciproducens. Next base: position 9,004 of record NZ_AXWV01000053.1, on the reverse strand, counting down.
CAGGCTCGATCTGATAAGCACAGTATCGATTTTCAAGACACTCAGCAGCATCTGTCCATACTTTCAAGCCAAGATCGTCCATGATTTTTGGAAGATCAGAGAGCTTTTGATGATCATCTAATGGCTCGTTAAGTACATTCAAGCCAGAGACATAAGCAATTGCATTTATCTCGCCTATAGTTTGGTGAATCAGCACGGACAACGCCCACCACACCTTAGCCTCATCGGACTCAAAAATCTCTTTAAGCTTTGGGCAGTAGAGGTCTAACAAAAGCCGCTTGTTGTCAGCTTGATTTACCTTGATGTGCACATCGTCTGCTGTAATAGAGATATCGCCTGAAACCATTTGACAATTAGGACTAGGATTACGGCCTACCACAATCGACCAATGCTCAAGCACAGACTTAGGTGCATGCTTTGCAAAATATACAAGCGGGAAGAGTGAGGTTAAGCTACCATCAGCGCTTAGGCACAGCTCATACTTATCATTTCTTTTGCCAAGCTCAAAAGATGCCTCGCTAATAGCAATCTTTAAGGCTTTTGAACAGATCTGTACAAACTCTACAGCGCGTTCACGCTGATCTTGGCTATCCATGATCTCTCTTAAATTAGCCTCTACCTTCATAAAGGCATCCCAAGCTTGCTTAGTTCTTTTTCTGAAGTTGGCTTTAAACCTTGGCAGCGCGAGAATCTTACGACACTCCTCAATATTTGCTAGAGTATCTTCATCACCAGGTAAAGCCTCAAGCGCACGCTCGTAGTAGTTCAGAGCGCGACCTTCTTGATCAAGGTTGTAATAAGCTGTTGCAATACGATAATTCCAACGGTGATCTTCACCAAGTTCATCCTCCAATGGCTCGAGAAGCTCAAGAGCTATGCGACAAGGCTCCAAATGATCTGAATCACCAATCGATAAATAAGCCTTTGCAAGCTCGCTTATCACCTCAGCAGAACGCTCGTTTTCATCAACGCTGTCAACAAGTTCAATGAGCTTTTTGTACTCACCTTCTGCATTGAGTTTTTTGCACTGCTCTAATAAGTCCATGGCTGCGATCCTCTGAAGTGCTTTAAATTCTCTAGTCCTGATGGGCATTAGCCTGTTATTCTTGGCCATACCCGATGGGTATAAGCCTGTTATTCTTGGCCATATTTGATGGGCATTAGCCAGTTATTCTTGGCCATACCTGATGGTCAACGACGGCTTGTGCGCAATTTAGAGTATAAAAGGATCTCAAAACTCATACGCAATGCCTTCATAATTGTGTGATAAACATTCAAACAATTTGCAAAGTAGCAATGCTTTTATAAAGCATGCACCATTGATGCATCTTTGCTTTGGACTTTCACAACGTATGTATAAATATGCAAGCTTTTAAACAAGGAGCTGCAGCTCATTTTTGTTTGGACAAAAAAATACCCTACCACCCCAAGGGGCAGTAAGGTATTTTTGAGGTTATACGCAACGTTGTGCACTATTGCATGCAGCTGCAGCTATCATGCTGCGCAGCTGTAGCTAGATGCGCGGCTGCAGCTTGATTCGTAGCTGCAGATAGCTGCTAAGCGGCGCTATGCAGCATTTAGTGCAGGTGCGTATTCACTAAATGGCTAAAGGTGTGGCGTTTAGATTATTCCCACTCAATAGTTGCTGGTGGCTTGCCAGAAACGTCGTAGCAGACGCGGGAAATGCCGTTAACCTCGTTGATGATACGGTTGGAGATGCGGCCTAAGAGATCGTATGGCAGCTCTGCCCACTTAGCAGTCATGAAATCAATAGTCTTAACAGCACGCAGACATACTACGTAGTCATAACGGCGACCATCACCCATAACGCCAACAGAACGTACTGGTAAGAACACAGTGAAAGCCTGGCTTACTTGATCGTACCAACCGCTCTCATTGAGCTCTTCCATAAAGATAGCATCAGCCTTACGTAAGAGATCAAGATACTCTTTCTTAACCTCGCCAAGTACACGTACGCCAAGACCTGGGCCTGGGAATGGATGGCGCTGTACCATCTTAACTGGCAGACCAAGCTCAACACCGATGCGACGAACTTCATCTTTAAAGAGCTCACGCAGAGGCTCAACTAACTTGAACTTGAGATCATCAGGCAGACCACCAACATTGTGGTGAGACTTAATTACGTGTGCCTTGCCGCTCTTAGTCTTAGCTGACTCTACTACGTCAGGATAGATGGTACCTTGAGCTAAGAAATCAACGCCATCAAGCTTACGGGCTTCATCGGCAAATACGTCGATGAAGGTGTGGCCAATAGCCTTACGCTTAGCCTCAGGATCGCTAATACCTGATAGAGCATTTAAGAAGCGATCAGATGCATCAGCATAGACAATGTTCAGACCTAAGCCTGAGAACATCTCCTTAACTTGCTGACCTTCGTTTAAGCGCAGCAGACCGTTGTCTACGAATACGCAAACTAATTGATCGCCAATGGCCTTGTGCAGCAGCAGAGCAGTAACAGATGAGTCAACACCGCCTGAGAGGCCTAAGAGTACCTTAGATGAACCAACCTGCTCACGAATACGTGCAACTGCATCATCGATAATGGCGCTTGGAGACCACAGGCCATTTAACTTACATACATCGATAACGAAACGACGTAAGAACTCACCACCTTGCTTAGAGTGAGTTACCTCAGGGTGGAACTGTACACCAAAGAACTGACGAGCTGGATTATATACAGCAGCAAAAGGGCAAGTGTCGGTAGAACCAACAGTGATAAAGCCCTCAGGAACTGCAGTAACCTTATCGCCGTGGCTCATCCACACATCTAACTTGCTCTCACCTTCGTGATCGGTTAAACCGTCAAACAGTGGGCAGGAGCCAACTACTGACATAGCAGCATAGCCGTACTCACGCTTGTCAGAACCCTCAACCTTACCGCCAAGCTGAACTGACATGGTCTGCAGACCGTAGCAAATACCTAATACAGGTACGCCAGCTTCAAAGACCCACTCAGGAGCACGTGGAGAGCCTTCCTCAGTAGTAGACTCAGGGCTACCTGATAAGATAATGCCTTGAGGTGCAAACTCTTTCATGAGCTGAACGTCGGCATCAAAAGGATAGATCTCGCAGTAAACGCCGATCTCTCTAACACGACGAGCGATCAACTGCGTAACTTGTGATCCAAAATCAAGGATCAGGATCTTTTCTGAATGAATATTGGCCATGAAACGACTACCTGAACAAAAACACGAGTGAGAGGCTAAGAGCCAATCAAGTAAGCTAGAGCAATCACCAACAACAATTAGTTATCTAAGCAAACTTAATTATGAGTGCTAATTGAGCAACTAAGTAAGAGCTAGGCACATAAGTACAGTGCTTATACATGAAAGTGCGAGGCATATTAGGATAGCTCATGGCACATTAGGATAGTGCATGGCACTTTCAGCTCATTTAAGTTTTTAATCAAATCTTGTCGAATTGCTGATTGCAAAAATCTTTACAATGACGCTGCAACTTATGTTGTTACAAAAACGTCAAAGCCCCGCAAGTTAACTTGTGGGGCCTAAAATGCTATTAACAGGTTGGATAAAAGGGGATCAACCTGCAGGGAGCGACCCTCTTAGTGGCTCTGATAGTTTGGAGCTTCCTTGGTGATGGTTACATCGTGAACGTGTGACTCACGAATACCTGCACCAGTGATACGAACAAACTGAGCCTTAGTACGTAACTCATCGATAGTGCCGCAACCAGTCAGACCCATGGCTGAACGTAAGCCACCCATCTGCTGGTGAATGATGCCACGTAAAGCACCCTTATATGCAACACGACCCTCAATACCCTCTGGAACGAGCTTATCAGCAGCGTTATCAGTCTGGAAGTAACGGTCAGCAGAACCCTTGGACATAGCGGCTAATGAGCCCATGCCACGGTAGGACTTGAAGGAACGACCCTGGTAAATTTCAATCTCACCTGGAGCCTCTTCGGTACCTGCGAACATAGAACCAACCATGACGCAGTTTGCACCAGCTGCTAAAGCCTTAGCAATATCGCCAGAGTAACGGATACCACCGTCAGCAATAACCTTAATATCAGAACCCTTCATGGCCTCAACTGCATTTGAAATAGCAGTCATCTGAGGAACACCACAGCCAGTAACCATACGAGTGGTACAAATAGAGCCAGGGCCAATACCTACCTTAACAGCGCTAACACCAGCCTCAGCTAAAGCAATAGCACCTTCTGCAGTAGCAACGTTACCGCCAATGATTGGCAACTCAGGGTAGGTCTTACGTAAGTAAGCAATACGATCTAAAACGCCCTGTGAGTGACCGTGGGATGAGTCTACTAAGAGCACGTCAACACCGGCCTCAACTAAGGCACGAGCACGATCTTCATTGCCAGCGCCAGCACCGATAGCTGCACCAACACGCAGACGACCTAAAGCATCCTTACAAGCGTTTGGCTTGTTAGCAGCCTTATTGAAGTCCTTAACGGTGATCATGCCCTTTAAGCGGAAAGCATCGTCAACAACTAATACTTTCTCGATACGATTCTTCTGCATGAGCTCGATAACAACTTCACGGGAAGTGTTCTCACGCACGGTAACTAAACGCTCCTTTGGAGTCATGATGTCCTTAACCTTCATGGTTAAGTCATTTAAGAAGCGTACGTCACGACCAGTGATGATGCCAAGTAAGTTCTCTGACTCATCTACTACAGGGAAACCTGCAAAGCCGTGCTTAGCAGTTAAGTGGCGCACATCAGCTAAAGTAGCTTCAGGATTAACAGTAACTGGCTTAGTTACCATACCGCTTTCAAAGCGCTTTACCTTGAGCACTTCTTCAGCCTGACGCTCGATAGGCATATTCTTATGAATGAAGCCAACACCACCTTCCTGAGCAAGAGCAATGGCAAGACCAGACTCAGTTACAGTATCCATTGCTGAAGAGATCATTGGGATATTGATCTTGATATTTGCAGTCAGGTAAGTAGTCAAATCTGCAGTATTAGGTAGCACTGTAGAATGTGCAGGAACCAACAACAAATCATCAAAGGTGAGAGCTTCCTCAACGATGCGCAGCATAATGCCTCCTTAACTAAAATTTGGCAGATTATATCAAAAAGCCTTTGATGATGATGAAGTTTGTTAGTAAAAATTTTCCATCTTTGCAAGCACCTGCCTCACACTTTTGCCTATAAAGTTGTTATTGCTAGCACACATCTGACTTTGTCACAAAATAAGAAAAATGCCCCAAATTAGCACAAACGCCGCATGTACATTCATTTATCATGTATTTGTACGCAAATAAGAAAAGCGTTTCTTAATGACACCCCAAAATTGTATCTTCACACCTTTAATATAAGATCGCACAATCTAAGATCGTAGCCATCTCTTAGCTTTATGATCCACCCACCGCTTTTGATGCATTTTATGTGTTTTTCCTAAGTTCCATACCCTATACTATGAGAGTTCATGGAATCAAAGCATTATTACGGGCTTTAAGTATGCGACTTAATCAAAACAGAGAGCCAGAAAATGGCGATTTCATTAAGTATGTAGAAGAGCTTATCGCTAGTTCTCCTACAGCTATGCAGCTTAAGCAAAGACTAAAGAGCGGCGATCTTAGTGAAGTCTTTTCTACATCTGAGATCTCAATTAACAAGATTCGTATCGATCAGAAAAACAAGCTCAAGGCTTTGCGCCACGAAAATGAGACTGAAGCTCGCAAGATCAAAGAAGAAGCCCACTCCTTACAAGATTTTTCAAGGAGTACCCATGCTCAAGATCGTCTCATGTCTAATCAGATCTTAAATGAGCGCAAGAATTCAGCAACAAGAATCAAACAAGAAGCTAAAGATCTTCAGAGTTTTGCTTATCGTAAATCTAACAATGGTAGCAAGCAAAGATCGCAAAGCCGTGGAGAAAACTACAACTACTCAAATTCTCGTGCAAACGGCACTGCCACTAATCAAAAACAATCTCAAAGCGGCACAAGTTCTAATAAGAAAGCTAATAAGGCCGTACCATTCATCATTTTTGGCTTATTCATGTTCTTTATTGCGGTCTTTTCAGAGTTAGAACCACAAGAAATAATGTTGATGTTCTTGTTTCTTATGATCGGCCCATTCGTTAGCATGATAGTCAATCGCGCGAAAAACAAAAAATGAGGTTAGCAACATTCTTACATAAGAGTGGAACTGGAGTTATTTATGACTGAATACCTATATGCGATCTGGTTTGCTGTTGCTTTAGGCTGCCTGATTATTGAAATCAACATTATGACTATCTACCTCATCGCTCTTGCCATTGGTGCTGCAGCTGGTGGTGTAGTAAGTCTCATGGGTAGCGACTTTGCCACTCAATCAAGCATCGCTGGCATCGTAACCATACTTGCATCAATTGGCTGCTTCTACTTAAGAAGATCACTGCGCTCAAAAAACGATCGTCAAAATAATCAGCTTGATATGGGACAACGTGTGGTTGTTAAAGCAGATGCAATTGCTCAAGATGGAAGTGCCAAGGTAAAATATCGTGGCGCTGATTGGACTGCATACACTGTTGATGCAATTGCAAAACCTGGAATTTACACCATCGAAAAACTCGATGGTTCACGCATTGTGCTTGGTAAATATCTTGGAGCGGAAGTAGCAAACAATACCGAGCAAAAATGCACAGTAGAGTCTTAGTCGCATAGCCGCCAGACTCATACAGATTTTGTCATTGTCACTAAGCACACACACAAGCTTAGTATGAACAACAAAACTTAACATCTATATGTCTATATGCTTAGCTAATCATCAAGGCATATACAAGTGAGGAAATTTTGATGTATTTAGATGAATTAATTTCACCGGGACTGATCCTGGCAATCTTCTTCGTGATCTTAGCAGTGGTCTTTGCCTATCGTGGCATTAAAGTAGTACCTCAGCAAAGTGCATGGGTAGTTGAGCGCCTAGGTAAGTTCAATCGTGTATTAAACCCAGGTCTGAACTTCATCATTCCTTTTGTAGATAATGTAGCCTATCGCCATTCTTTAAAAGAAATTCCGCTCGATACTCCTGCTCAGGTATGTATTACTCGCGATAACACTCAGTTAAGCGTTGACGGCGTTCTCTTCTTCCAAGTAACTGATCCTATGCGTGCTAGCTATGGTACTTCTAATTACATCATTGCTATTACTCAGTTAGCTCAGACCACCTTACGTTCCGTGATCGGTCGTATGGAAATGGATAAGACCTTTGAAGAGCGTGATCTTATCAATGCTGAGGTGGTATCAGCCATTGACGATGCGGCTTTAAACTGGGGCGTTAAGGTTCTGCGTTATGAGATTAAGGACTTAAATCCACCTGCAGTTATTTTACAGGCCATGCAAAAGCAGATCACCGCAGAGCGTGAGAAGCGTGCCCTGATCGCTGAGTCAGAAGGTCGTAAGCAAGAGCAAATCAACTTAGCTACTGGTGAAAAGCTCGCTGCTATTGCTAAGTCTGAAGGTGAAAAGCAAGCTGAGATCAATATGGCTGAAGGTCAGGCTGCAGCAACCATCGCGATCGCAACTGCAACTGCTGAGGCTTTACGTAAGGTTGCTGAAGCAACTCAGGCACAAGGTGGCATGACTGCTGTTAACCTGCAGGTTGCTGAGAAGTATGTCGCTGCATTTAATGAGCTTGCAAAGACTAACAACACTCTCATCGTTCCAGCAAACATGGGCGACATGAGTAGCTTAATTAGCTCAGCTATGAAGATTGTTAACGCTAACAAGCCTAACTAATCAAAACCAAATTACCCCCACTAGCGCGGCAGCAAACTTACAATCCATTACTAATAAATAAAGGATCGTAGCTTTATTATCTTGCTGCCACGTTAGAGACAAACGCCAGATGCCGACTACCATGTTGGCCTCTGGCGTTTTTGTTTGCAGACAACTAACAAATGCCTGCCGAATCCCCAAACAGAGCACCTGAACGAATAGCTCTGCCAAAGCAATATAGGCGCAAAAAATCTAACTGCCAATGCATTGAGATAACTACCCAAATTATAAAGTGCCAAATGCATCTCTACTTAGTGCATCCGTGCTTCAGTGCTAAGCATTTAAGTGCTAACTTCGTAATCGCTGTTAATTTTTACTTCGTTCGATAGCTAAGCACTTAAGTGCTAACTTCGTAATCGCTGTTAATTTTTACTTCGTTCGATACCACATCCAAGAAGAGTGCATACTTGCTACCCTCAAATGCGATCGAGCAGATGTGTCTAATGGAATGCTGTTGCAAATGCTGCAAAAGAAGATCAAGCAATTGCTTGCATAGATGAGAGAATTTTACCTTGGCGATCAGATTGAGCTTTAGGTTGGGCTTGAGCTTTAGCTTGAACTTTGGCTTGGGCTTGGGCTTGGAGGAGCTTGAGTATATTGGTGTTGAAAATATGGCTATGGGTGGCTTGTGTATGCCGTTTCATAGATACAACATGAGGGGATAAAAAAAGAACCTCGCGGTTCTAAGGTAATGGTGGATGCTATAGGACTCGAACCTATGACCCTCTGCTTGTAAGGCAGATGCTCTAACCAGACTGAGCTAAGCATCCATCGTGGTGGGTCGTGAGGGGATCGAACCCGCGACCAACGGATTAAGAGTCCGCTGCTCTACCAGCTGAGCTAACGACCCACGATAGGGATTTTGAATTGGTGGATGCTATAGGACTCGAACCTATGACCCTCTGCTTGTAAGGCAGATGCTCTAACCAGACTGAGCTAAGCATCCATAACGCGTGGTGGGTCGTGAGGGGATCGAACCCGCGACCAACGGATTAAGAGTCCGCTGCTCTACCAGCTGAGCTAACGACCCACGCTATGGGTTTGTTTCTGAATGGTGGGTCGTGAGGGGATCGAACCCGCGACCAACGGATTAAGAGTCCGCTGCTCTACCAGCTGAGCTAACGACCCATTACAGAAACCGCCTGAAGTTTTTAAGTGGTGGGCTGTGAGGGACTTGAACCCTCGACCAATGGATTAAAAGTCCACTGCTCTACCACTGAGCTAACAGCCCG
>NZ_KI519515.1:3114-31883 GCF_000482845.1 Anaerobiospirillum succiniciproducens DSM 6400 | reverse complement strand
AGCTCGTTGAGATTCATACGCACGTTGTGCACGCGGTTTATACCTCTCCTTTAGCTCTTCTAAAAGCCCAGGATTTTCCTTTTCTAGGACGTCACGCCTTCCATAGTTCTTCACTAAGCGCTTAGTGATTTTGCCAGTCTTTGGGTCTCTAGTGCTCTCCATTAGATACACATAGACATACCCTTTACTAGACTTGTTGAATACCAAATGCACCGCAATACCTCATGCTAGTCGTACTTTATGTACTTATATTATTCTAGCATATTTTGAGTAAAAAAAAGCAAAAGCATGCGGTTAAACACTGCTTTTGCTAAAAAGTTTTGAAAAACTCAGGGAGTTCTTAACTGCCCTGTGTGACCGCCTACAAGTAGGCGTTTTCAAGCACTTCTACTTCTAACTCAAACACAGCCATCCATAACAGCTGCAGCACCAACTAAGCTGCAGCTACCAGACCACAAAATACGCGCTGCAACCAGCTGTCCGCAAACACGCTCAGCAACTATGCTGCAGCCACCTCTAAGCAGCTTCGTGTAGCAAGAGGCTGAGCAGCGTGATTGCTATGAGATATCTGGGTAGACATCATTCACATAGGTTTCTTCCCATGTTGAACTTGAGCCTGACTTTTCATCTGCTTGAGAAGCATCTTGCTCATTGACAACATTATCTGCATTGGAGCTGCAAGCACTGAGCACAGTGGCTAGAAATAAGGCGCTGAGCAGTGATATCAATTTAGTATTCATTTGAAATCCTCATAACTAAACTCTCTACCACCACTCTAGCCTTGCTCTGTTAGGAAAGAATTAGCAAGTTTGTATTTGCAAAACATAGTCAGTTCTAGGCTTGGCAGGTACAGCTAAGGCTTCTAAAAGAATGGCGTAGTAGCTGTGCGCTCTAATAATCTATCTAGCTAGCTAATATCTTTCTAGAAGATCAGCTTATGGTGATGGCAAGGATGAATTGGGCCTTTAGTGTTTGCGCTGATTGTTGCTTTGGGTTTTGCTAAGTTTTTTTTTGCCTCTGTGGTGAAACCAAAACGCACTTAAGATGTCTAATTACATAATCTGCAGACTACTTGCTGACTAATTTCGTCATACAAATCAAAAAACGCTTGCAAAAGCCGTTTGGCTTTTGTATAAGTTATCGTTTCAGCTTTGCTTTGATACTAACTTTATTAAATATGGCTTTAACATAGATGTTAGCGCGAAGACATTTTGCTTATTTTCGCTTTCTGTGTGCCATTACCATTGATGTAAACATCCATTGACAATGATGTACTCATGCATCTACTCACTGCTTAGTTAAAAGCATTGCACAGAGCTTGTATAAGATTTTTGGGAAGAAACTCTCTTGATCAGTTCAAAAGATTACACCACCGAAGAGATTTTAGATCTCGTTATGGCCTCATTAGACTCTTCTAAGGCCCAGGAAATGGTTTCAATTGACGTACGTGAGCACTGCTCAATTACCGATGTAATGGTTATTGCCACCGGTACTTCTAACCGTCACGTCTGCGCTGTTGCCGATCGTTTAGTTGAGCACCTTGCTAAGCACGACATTCATGGCGTTTCTCTTTCTGGTGAGCAAGAGGGTAAGTGGGTTATTGCTGACGTTGGTGTAGTAATGGTTCACGTCATGCAAGAGTCTGAGCGTGAGCGCTATCAGCTTGAAAACCTCTATCAGTCCATGGCTGCTGGTCTTTCTGAGTCTGAGGCCTAAGCCTACTTTAGCTTGAAGCCTTAATCCTTTTTGATTAAGACTGATGCTCATAGCTTCACTTAAAGTTAGGTTAGTGAAGCTATCTTGGCTGCAATACTATTTACAATGCCTGTTTGGGGTGGGACGTGAAGTTTATACTGTTAGCTGTTGGCACTAAGATGCCGCAGTGGGTGACTACTGGTTTTACCGAGTACCAAAAGCGTATGCCTCCTCATATGCAGTTAGTGCTCCAAGAAATTGAGCCAGTACGCCGCGTAAGTAAGTCAACCTCCGGCAAGGCTAAGGAAATTGAGGCCAAGGCCATCTTAGAGGCTTTACCAAAACGCGCCCACATCATTGCTCTTGATGAGCATGGCAAGCAGTTTACTTCAATGGAGCTAGCCTCTAAGGTTCATGACTATCAGCAAATGGGCTGTGATGTTGTCATCATCATTGGTGGTCCAGAGGGCCTTACTCAAGAGGTTTTAAGCAAAGCTAACGAGACCATGTCTCTATCTAAGCTTACTATGCCTCACCCAATGGTACGCGTAGTAATTGCAGAGGCACTGTATCGTGCCTATAGCATTGATGCTGGTATGCCATATCACCGCGAGTAAAGTTATAGCCACTTGCTTTAACTAAGCTATGCCATTTTCTATGCCCATAAGCTTAGATTGACTTTCATTAGGTCAATTGCACCTTGGCGTGTTGATGGCTGTCAGCTAAATACATTTTGCTAAAGGCCATAGCCTTACGGCATTTGCTAAAGGCCCTTGCCTTACGGAATTTGCCTGATGCCTTTGGCAGCTGACATGAGCTTAGTGGCATTTGGTTACTAGCTGTTGCTTAGTGGCATTTGCATGAGGTGCAGCTTTAACTTGCACACATGCTTGATGGCAGCACATGTTAGTCACTAGAGATAATTTGAGCATGATGCGAGATGCTCTAGTGCAAGATCTAGTGATTGCGCTTAGTTTAGAGGCCTAAGGTGGCTCTTAGCATGGTGCAGCTTTTGTGGTTGCTATAGCTTTGGCTGTAGTATGTTTGAGTCCTGCGTTCAGGAAGAGTTTTAGGAAGTAGTCTGTGTTTTCCAAAAAACGCAAAGAGAAAGAGCGTGCTCTATTCAATAAGAAAGATAAGAAACGCAAGCTCAAGCAGAACTCGGCCATTAAAGTAAAAAACGTCGAGCAGGAGAATCGCATTTTCCGTCTGCGCGTGTTCATTGGCTGCTGCGTTGTCTTTGTCTGCTTTGCGATCTTATTTGGCAACCTGTACTACCTGCAGGTGCTCTCTTATGATGACTATCAAACTCGCTCTAACGTAAACCGTATTCGTGTACTGCCAGTAGTACCACAGCGCGGTATTATTTACGATCGCAACCACGTTGTTTTAGCTGAAAATCGCCCTGTTTTCCACTTAGTCATTTTCCCAAACAAGAATATCGACACCCGAGAAACAGTTGAGGCCTTAGATAAGCTCTTAACCTTAAACTTAGCTGAGTCTGACATCAAAACCATCTTAAGTCAGTCCCGTACTCGTCTGCGTTTTTCCGGTGTAGAAATTGCCGATCAGCTTAACGAAGAGCAGATCGCCCTGTTCTCCGTTAATCGCCATCGCTATCCAAACGTACAGATCGCTTCTAACTTAAAGCGCTACTACCCATTTGATACCACAACCACTCATGCCATTGGTTATGTATCTCGAATTAACACCACCGACGTAGACAATCTTACTGAGCAAGGCAAGATTGATAACTACGAAGGTACACAGGCTATTGGTAAGCTCGGTATTGAAAAGTTCTATGAAGACGAGCTGCATGGCATCACTGGTTCACGTGAGGTTGAGGTTAACAGCCACGGCCAGATTCTGCGTACCTTAAAGTACAATCCGCCAATTCATGGTCGTGATATCACCTTAACTTTAGATATACGTCTGCAGTACTATGCCCAAGAACTACTTGGCGATCACAAGGGTGCTATTGTTGCAATTGAGCCTGCTACTGGCGGTATCTTAGCTTTTTACTCCAATCCATCTTATGACCCAAACCTCTTTGTTAGAGGCATTCGTCGAAAGGAGTTCAATCAGCTGCTTAACAACCCTGGACGACCACTCATTAATCGTGTGACCCAAGGTGGTTATTCTCCAGCATCGACTATTAAGCCACTTTTGGCCGTTATGGGTTTAAATGAGAATCTCATTACCCCAACTTCTTCATTCTTTGGTCAACCGGCATTTATGCTGCCAGGTTCTACTCACCGCTTCCGTGACTGGCGTGCCTGGGGCCATGGTTGGTTAGATGCTTATCGTGCAATTGAAGTATCTGCTGATACTTACTTCTACGATTTAGCGAACCGTGCAGGTATCGGTACTATTCACAATTATCTTGATCAATTTGGCTTTGGCAAGATCTCAGGAGTGGATATCTCCGAAGAATCCTTAGGCGTAAATCCTTCTGCTGAATGGAAACAGCGTCGCTTTAAACAGCCATGGCACCTGGGTGATACAGTACCTATTGGTATTGGTCAGGGCTATTGGACAACTACCTTGATTCAGCTTGTCAAAGCTCATGCTGTACTGGCAAATCATGGTCGTTTTGTTACCCCACACTTAATGAAAGATATCGTCGATCCAAAATCGATGAAGATTGAGCAGACCTTTAAAGATCCGCTCAATAGCACTTACTTCAAGGTCAAAGACAAGAGTTATTTCGATGTAGGCCGTGCTGGCATGTACCTCGTGGTTAATGGCCCAGAAGGTACTGGTCGTCGTGCCTTTGCTGGTACCAAATACAAGGCTGCTGGTAAGTCAGGCACTGCTCAGGTGGTGTCTATTAAGCAAGGTGAAAAATACAACGCCGATGCACTTAAAGCTGAGCACCGCGATAATGCACTGTTCGTTGCTTTTGCCCCATATCATCGACCACGAATTTTAGTTGGTATCATTCTTGAGAACGCCGGTGGCGGTTCTTCAGTTGGTGCTCCGGTAGTCCGTAAGCTCATGGATCGGTACTTTGAGCTTTATCCAAATGGCTACATGGGCAGCTCAAAGCCTAAGACCATGAAGTTTGGTATGGGCGGCACGGTTGAAGTCCGCTAACAACACTCAAGACACACCTAACTAAGGACCATGGCCCCAACACTTCCATGCAAAAGCCTCGTTGCCAATTAAATGGAAATTAATTGGCATTGGACTAGCAGTTTAATGGCAATTAATTGGCATTGGAGTAGCAATTAAATGCCAATGCCATTGGCCAATTGCACGGCTTAGCCAAGTACAATGTTGGCAAGGCTGATGGTGTGGCGTTATACAGAATTTTTTTTAGCTATAAGACTGATGCTGCAAGTGCTTGTAACTTGCAACACATGTGAGAGCGAAGATGGCAAAATCAGAAAACTCTAACTTAGAAATGCCTGATGACAACGGTAACTTGTCACTGCTACAGCGTTGGCATATCGACCTGCCATTGCTCTCAGGTTTATTCATGTGTTTAGCTTTGTCGCTCTTTGTGCTGTACTCAGCCTCTGGTCAGCATATCGAGATGCTTGAGCGTCAGGTAGTCCGTACTTCTGCAGCTTTTGCAGCCATGATCCTCTTTGCTCAGATCCCACCAAAGTACCTAGCTAAAGGTGCTTTGTACTTGTATATCTTTAGCTTGATCATGCTAGTGTTAGTGGAGCTCTTTGGCGACATCTCGAAAGGTGCACAGCGTTGGTTAAATATCGGCTTTATGCGTCTGCAACCTTCCGAGTTTTTAAAGCTCACCATGCCTTTAACTATTGCTGCGTTCTTAGCCCGTGACTCCCTGCCACCAAAGAACACCAACATTATTTTGGCTTTCTTATTAGTAGGCGCTCCAACTATTCTCATCGTGCTGCAGCCGGATCTTGGCACCGGTATCTTAGTAGCAGTATCAGGTGTAATTGCTATTTTCTTAGCTGGCCTTAGTTTCTGGTGGATTGCAGCTGGTATTGGTCTGGTGGGCGTGGCGATCCCGATTATGTGGAACTATGTTCTCCATGATTACCAAAAGCAACGTGTGCTCACTTTAATTGATCCTGAATCGGATCCACTAGGCGCTGGTTACCACATTATTCAGTCCAAGATCGCGATTGGCTCTGGCGGTATCTACGGCAAGGGCTGGCTACAAGGTTCACAATCGCAGCTAGACTTCCTCCCTGAGCCTCATACCGACTTTATCTTTGCAGTTCTTGCTGAAGAAACCGGTCTTATCGGCTTCCTTATTTTGATGAGCATTTACTTATTCATCATCTCTCGCTGTGTCTATATCACTCTTAATGCTCGTAGCAACTTTGATCGTATCTTAGCTGGTACTTATACCTTCACATTGCCGTTCTATATTTTCATTAACATCGGTATGGTGAGCGGTATTCTGCCAGTAGTAGGCGTTCCTCTACCAATGGTAAGTTATGGAGGAACCTCGATGATTATTCTGGCCATTACTTTCGGCATCATCATGTCGATCCACACGCACAAGAAACAAACCTACTTCTCGTCGCGTAACTAAAAAAAGCGATCATCAACCACTCGTAAGCAGCTGATCTCCACGCTCCCGATCGTGCCAAGATCATGCAATAAGATCACACCATTACTTGGCAGCACCATTAAGCTTGCTGCCACCCCAAGATCTTGATGTTTTGCCCTGCTCATATGCCTTTAGCAGAGCTGCAGCATGTTGCCAATCCTTTAAGATCTTAAGGACATGGCTAAGAGGCTTGCTCGTAAAGCTCAGATGCCATGATGACGGGAAAGAGATCCACTTAAACAGCAAGATGTCATGATGATGGGCAAGCAGTCTGATTGCAAAGCTAGCCAGAAAGTGCCCTGTGATCTTTACTTAGTTTGAGGCATTGTATTGGAGTGGGCTATGATCTTTTTTGCAGAGGTGTGGAGATCTTAAGATCTTAGGTAGTTGAGATCATTACTTACAGATCGTGGTGAGCTGACATACACTAATAAAGATCATGGCTGTCATATGGCAAGATCATGGTTTTTGGACGGGACTTGGGTTAAAAAACTTGTATTAATCTTAGCAAAACTAAGCTTCAACTAAGTTTTTGCAGGCATACTTGTGAGGCCGAAAAACTCAATTAAATTGGGACTGACAAGCAAGATCACTAAGATCGTTTGAGATCTTGTAAAACTCTCTGATCTTTGCAAGTCAAATCGCGCTGCTTTCGATCTTAAGATCTTAATAAAAGCACATACTTGTGCTATTCTATTGGATTTCGGACAAACTTGTCCTAGATGCAATTCCTCTGATGTTGTGAGAGTTTTAAGCTCAAGATCAGAGGTGATTTTATATGGCAGATTGGCCCTTTGTAGCCTTTCTGATACGGCCTCTTATCTGACTGACAGAGCCCATCGCAATGTTTAAGCAAATCAAGTCCTCTCTTTTCGTAACTGCCAGTGCATTAGCCTTAACTAGTGCTACCTTTACCATCTCTGCTTCAGCTCAAGCAGCTGATGTAAATCTAGACGAACTTGCTAAGTATGCAGGTGTTGAGCGCAGTGCTTTAAATGAAGCTATCACTGCAGCTACGTATCAGCAGAAGATCATCGATGCCATGAATCGTCCTTATGAGGGCAAGCCATGGTATATGTACCGCAAGCTCTTTATGACAGATAAGCGCATTCAAGGCGGTGTTGAGTTCTACTTAAAGCACGAGCAAGAGCTTATGCGTGCTCGTAATGAGATCGGTGTAGCTCCAGAGATCATCTGTGCCATTATCGGTGTTGAGACCTTCTATGGTTCTTCTATGGGCACTTGGAAGGTATTAGATGCACTCTATACCTTAGGTTTCCACTACCCAGCTCGTCAGGCTTACTTTTCAAAAGAGTTTGCCAACTACGTAAAGCTTGCTCAGCGTGAAGGCTGGAACTTAACTGACATCAAGGGATCATACGCTGGCGCTATGGGTATGGGTCAGTTCATGCCAAGCTCATACTTAAACTTTGCCATCGACTTTGATGGTGATCAGCACGTTAACCTCTTTAACAACAGCTCTGATGCTATCGGCTCTGTAGCTAACTACTTTAGAGGTCATGGCTGGACTACTGGCGCTGCTGTTATGTATCCAGTGCACTTAAAGGGTGTTAAAGGTCAGGGCGTTTCCAAGGCTACTTTAGATAAGTTAGTTAAAAAGGAGTGGGATTTAACTCCAAATGAGTTAACTGCTGCCGGTATCACCACCAAGGTTGCTCTCACTTCTGATCAAAAGGTTCGTCTGTACGCATTCGAGCTTGAGGGTGGTAAGTATGACTACCAAGTTGCTCTGTCAAACTTCTACACCATTACTCGCTATAACAAGAGCCCACTTTATGCTCGTGCCGTATTTGAGCTCTCTGAGGCTATTGCTCAGGGCTATCGTCAGGCCAAGTTAAACCAGGGCACTTACGTTCCAGTTAAGGGCAAGACCCAGTAAGGACCAATTTACGCAACCCGTTTAGTAGCTTCGTTGCTACAGGCAAGGCCACAACAGGCTATCCATCATGGCCTAGCCCAAATGAACTAACACTCATAGCCTTGCCAAAATGAGCGCAAGATTATGGCCTTGCTAGCTTGATAAAAATAAAAAGAGCTCCTCTCTTTATGCTCGGCGTTAAGTCCCATAAGAGCACTTAAAGGCCACGTGAGCTTTTAAGACCCATAAGAACAAATAAAGGTCTTGTGAGCTTTTTAGGCTCATATGAGCAAGTAAGGGCAAAGCTATGATCTTGGCAATAAGAGTTATCTAGTGACTCTTGTGCAAGCTGCAGCAAGTATGCATATACATGCTTAAGATAATTTAAGGCAGTGGATTTAGATTTACTTTAGCGGGTTCAACAGTTTTTTCATTCAATCTTAAAATCTATATAGTTTATGAAGGCTAACAAGCTCAAATTCAGCAGTCTCATCTTAGTGGCTGCTTTTGGTTGTAGTGCGCTGTTACTCAACGGTTGCGCATCTAGCTTAGATGATGTAGTTACTACCACCCATGGCTCTAAGGCAGGTGATGGCTATACCTACGGTACTGGTCCAAACAAGACCAAGCCATACCCACAGTCAGAAAAAGTCATCGTCAAGGGTGTACCTGGCGCTAAGCCAAAGTACGAGCCTGTTTCTCGTGGCGGTAACAAAGACTACAAAGTCTTAGGCCAAAACTATATGGTATGGACAGGCTGCAGTTCTTATCAGGAAGTTGGTACTGCATCTTGGTATGGTCCAGGCTTCCACGGTAATAACACCTCTAATGGTGAGCGCTATGATCAGCGCGGCTTTACTGCAGCTCACAAGAACTTACCTTTGCCATCTTATTTAAAGGTAACCAACCTTGAAAATGGCAAAGCCGTAATCGTGCGTGTTAACGATCGCGGCCCATTCCACGGCTCTCGTATTATTGACTTATCTGAAGGTGCAGCTAAAGCTATTGATATGACCCGCAAGGGTACGGCCAAGGTTAAGCTTGAGCTTATCAATGTGCGTGGTAGCTCCAATGTATCAGATAAGACCCAAGGCGTTGGCGGTCAGGTCATCGCTGGTGTGTTAAACGGCGTCTTTGGCAATGGCTCATCTGTATCAAAGCCTCCTAAGTCAGGTACTGCAGCAGCCATTGGCGCAGGCATCTATGTAGCTGGCAAGATCATCGAAAATACATTAGGCGATGATGACAAAAAAGGACGCGCTGCTCCTGCTCCACGTGCTGTAGCTGATACTAACAGCACTACCAACTACACCGTAGATTACGCAGCACCACCAGCTACAGTTGTAGCTCAGAGTACAACTGTACAAACCACTACTGTGCAGTCTACTGATGAGTTCAAGATTACCCCTGCTATTCCTGGTACCAGCTATGTACAGGTCTTTAGCTCCTCAACTCAAGCAGGTGCATCTAAGCTGCAGGCTAAGTTAAGAGCTCAAACTCCTCTTCCTGTAGTCATTATGCAAGAGGAAAACCTCTTCCGCGTACGTGTTGGACCGCTCTCTAATAGCGATCTGCACACTACCTTAGAGTACATGAAGCAATTAGGCTACCCTGATGCCTTCATTAAGCACCTCTAAGATTACGTGCTAGAAATTTAATCAACCTTAGCTGCACTTTGGTGCAGTTAAACCTTGGATAATTATCCAAACTTTGCAAGGTCAGCGATCCTGTCGCTGACCTTGATGTGCCTTAAGAGATCACTAAAATAGCTTTCCTGACAAAGCTATTGCCAAGCATAAATTGCAATGCAATGATCTTAGCCTTAGAAATGAGTGCATGGTTTAGATCGTTTTGTTTTGTTAAGAGCTTGACGCTTAAGGTGCGCTTTTAGTTTGCAGTGCAGGTAGTTTTACGGCAAGAAATGACTTCTAGCCTAGAGTTTCCTGCACTGTGTGCTACAAAGCTAAAGTAGCTATCAAGATTGCTAAACTGCATATGGCAGTTTGATTTTTTCGGAGGAAGCATGGATCACAGCAACGGACACAAACTTACGACTTTTAGCCGTAAGGGCTTTAAGAAACTGCAATATGCTCTAGTGTTTGCATTAGGCACTTTCTTTATCGCCCCAAATTCTTTTGCCGAGCAGATCCCAGATCCATTTGCCGCTGTTCGTGCCCAACAGTCAGCTGCTCCTGCAGCTATTCCAACTGCCAATGGACCAAGCCCTGCTCCAGCTGCTCCAATCGTTATTCCTGAGGCTCCAACCTTTAATGCTGAGTCATGGGTATTAATGGACTATGCCACTGGTCAGGTACTCTTTGAGCGCGATCAGCACAAGCGTATTTGGCCAGCATCTTTAACTAAGATGATGACCTCTTACGTTATCGGTATGGAGATCAAGGCTGGTCGTCTTAATCCTGAGAGCTATGTAACCATCCCTGAGAGCGCATGGGCTGCTTTAGACAAGTACTCTGACTCCTCTAAGATGTTCATCGAGGTGGGCAAGAAGGTTAAGGTTAGCGATCTTAACAAGGGTATTGTGATTCAGTCTGGTAACGATGCATGCGTAGCTTTAGCTATTGTGCTCGCAGGCTCTGAAGAAGGCTTCGTCAGTGTTATGAATACCTATGCTAAGCAATTAGGTCTGAATAACACTCACTTTGCCAACGTTCACGGTTTATTTGATGAGCAGAACTACTCTACTGCTTATGACATGTCTATCTTAGGCCGCGCCTTAATTCGTGACTTACCTGAGGAGTATAAGCTCTACTCTGAAAAGTCATTTACCTTCAACGGCATTAAGCAGACTAACCGTAACCGTCTGTTATGGGATAAGACTTTAAATGTAGACGGCATCAAGACTGGTCACCTCTCTGCTGTAGGCTACAACTTAGTATCCTCATCAGTTCAGGGCAATATGCGTCTTATCGGCACTGTCATTGGTGCTAAGAGTGAATCTGATCGTGCCTCTTTCTCAAAGCAGATGCTTTCTTATGGCTTCCGCTACTTTGAATCCTATCAACCATTTGAGCAAGGCAAGATCCTCTTAAACCGTCCTGTGCGTTTAGGCGATCGTGACACTGTAAACTTAGCGATTAACTCCCCAGTTAACATCATGATCCCACGTGGCGCTCAGCAGAGCATCAAGATCTCTTATGCTTTAAATCAGGCTACCTTTGAGGCCCCAATTAAGGCTGGCACTCAGCTTGGTACCATCGACTTTAAGCTCAACGATAAGATCTTAGCTCAGTACCCATTAGTTGCTGCTGAAGATGTTCGCGAAGGCGGCTTCTTATCCCGTATATGGGATCGCATTATGATGGCATTCGGCAAGTAGCAACCATCATAACTAAAGCCTTGCATCAGCAACACAAGCCGGCTTATACAGCCAAAAGCTTTAGCAACACCGCCTTAAGCAAAAATTGCTTACGTAGCGACAGGCCTATGCGATACAAGGCCTAAACAAAGCGATGCTTAAGCAAGGCAAGGCACTAAAAGCACAACTGCTTTTTAGCTACAGTGGTTTTATTACTTAGATTCATTAAGGCAGCTTTTGGGCTGCCATGTTTTTGTAGGTAAAATTATGGCTCAGTACAAGTTTAAAGAGTTACTTGAGTTCCCATGTGATCAGCACATGCGCATCATCGTGAATAACGAAGATTCACAGCCAATCAAGCTTGTTGATATCTTAAATGAGCTCATACCTGAGTGCACCTCAGTTGATGGCGTGATTGATTCACGCAACTCGGCTAATGGCAAGTACGTTTCCTATACCGTGCGCGTACGCTTTAACAGCGCCGAAGAGATCGAAATGCTCTACGACAAACTGCCTAAGTACGAATTTGTAAAGCACCTGCTCTAAAAGCACACGACTGCACACAAAGAGCAACATGCTGCCTCACGGCAGCAGTCAGCACAATGCGCACTTACACTACAACAGCGCTGCAGAGTCTATAACACACCGCAGCGCTGCCTTGAACAGCGACTTCTTGCATAAAAGCCTGCTAATACGGCTGCATTATGCATTCATGTCATGCTAATACGGCTGCATTATGCATTCATGTCATGCTAATACGGCTGCAACTTGCATATAAGTCATGCAAAACCGCTGCAAAGTGTAACTAACTTGCATATTTGTATCGCAATTAAGCGCGGTTGTTGTGCAGGATAACAATAGGCGCAGCCTATCAGCACAAACATGCTACACTAGGCAGACATTGGCCTAAGCAAAGGCTTTATTTCTCATAATTTAAGCAATGCTTATGCACATAGCAGAGCATCATTAAAAGGTTGGACACGTGAAAAAGAGAAAGCGCTCCTCTGATGGCAATGGCTTTGATAGCGAGTTCGGAAACTTCATCCGAGCACTTTGCTACATTTCGCTTATCTGCTTACTCAGCTTCTTGATCTTTGTTGTCTTAGCCTTATTCAGAATCTCTGCTAGCGCTTTTGACACTTACGATTCGCTCAATAACATTCCTCACAATGAGGTAGGATTATTGCTCGGCACATCCTCTAAGATGTCAGATGGTAATCCAAACCCATTCTTCACCAATCGTATTCGTGCAGCAGCTATGCTCTACCGTAAAGGTAAGATCGATTATGTTTTGGTCTCTGGTGACAATCAGCACATCTCTTACAATGAGCCACGTCAGATGACTAATGCCTTAATCAAGGCTGGCGTTCCAAAAGATCGCATCGTCTCTGACTATGCAGGCTTCTCTACTATTGATTCAGTAGCACGTGCCAACAAGGTCTTTATGCTCAAGAGTGTCACCATCATCTCTCAAGAGTTCCACAACGAGCGTGCTCTGTTCATTGCTAAGAACTTAGGTATGGAAGCAATTGCCTTTAATGCATCTGATCCAAAGTCTATCCTCTCTCACTACAGCGTTTATGTAAGAGAGTTCTTTGCCAGAATTAAGTGCATCTTCGATATCTACTTTTGGAACACTCAGCCTACTTTCTTAGGCGACCCAATTCAGATTGGAAATAGTGCCATGCCTAAGGAGCCAAGCAATGCTCCAAAGGCCCAAACCGGCAGACCAAAGCAGCCGAGCATGTCTGCCTATGCACTTAAGCACAATATCACTAAGTTCACTACCAAGGTCAAAGAGCAAACCGATGCTGCTGCTTTCTACAAGCAGCAACAGCTTGCCCGTCAGCACTTGCAAGATGCGGTCAAGCGCGATGAAAACACCAAGGTTACTGCCCAGCAATAACTAAAAGCGTAAACCCAACTCGCTAATCTCGCATCAGCCCATCAGATCTTGAGCAGCGCAATCAACTCATCTGGCCAAACATTATGGCCATCCCCACTTACTAGCGCTTTAGCATCACGCTAAAACCAAGCACTCCCACATTGGCACGTCCACGCCGTAGAACAAAACCTAATCAACGGCCAGAGACGATCAGCACTCGCTACGCACACCAGTCCTGAAGCATAAGCATACAACTGCACTCACCACTGCTACCAGTAAGCTCTTGAGCTCCCGCTAGATGCATAACAGACTTTAAAGCATAGCCGACATTTTCATTTAATCTTGCTTTTTGAGCATCAAATGAGTCGAGCATAAGTACTAGCAAAGTGATCTACTGACTAATGAGTAATAGCCAATTACCTGATTGCTTGCTGGCTGGCTGGCTTTTGGCCACTTATCTACCAACATGCCTTTTGATCATTGCCTACTAGCCTGCTTGCTGGCTGGCTTTAGACCCATTTGCACAGCAGATGGTGGTTTTAGGCTCTTAGATAGACAAAAGGCCTTAGCGTGTAGCTAAAGCCTTTATATGTATGTGTCTAAGAGTGTTAGGCTTTTTTGGCCTTTTTAGCTTCTTCTTCAGCCTTTAACTTAGCAGCAATCTCACTATAGTCTTTTGGAGGTACGTAACCATCCCATACTATCTGAGGCTCAAATAGAGGAACACGACGGTGATAGTAGTCTACCTTGATACTATTAGCGTCCTTAGTGCCATGACAATCAGCATAGCAGTCAGTAAAGTAACGTAAATCAGGACGAGTCTTAAACAAGCGTAAGAACCACATATACTGCTCAATATGGCCACTTAAGTGCTGTTCAAAGACCTTATTTACACGGTTTAAGTCGGCTCCAACATCGTTAGATGGGAAATCGTCTAAACGGGTAAACTCAAGCTCATAGCGTGCTTTGGAAATGCTGTAAGTAATGGTTAAAACTACTACCTGAGACTTGGTAAGACGGGCCATCTTTGGCAGAGTATCTACCATAGCCTTTGGCACACCATAGAAGTCAGTAAAGACATTTGGTACATCATCGCCTAAGTCCTCATCGCACAGGAAGTAGCAATGACGACCTTGCTTGAGAGCCTTTAAAATTGATCTAAAGCCTGCAGCACGGGTATGCATAGTACCGCCATAAATCACGCGCTGATAGTTCATAAACCAGTTGAACACAGGGTTAGATTGATCATTGGCTACACCAAACATTGGAAGGCGATTGGCAGTTAAATACAGACCACCGCGATCTAATGAGAAGGTATGTGGTACACAGAAAATGATTGGGCGCTTATCATCTAAAGCCGCTTTGAGTACTTCAGGATTTTTCACAATCCAGCTACGCTCAACCATAAAGCGTGGCAGGAAAACACCTTCACCAAAGGCAAATCCAGTAATGATGGCGTGAGTTAAAAGCTTGCGGTAAATTTCCTTGTAATCGCTTTCTGACTTCTCTGGAAATGCAGTTCGTAAATTAGCAAATACCACCTTCTTAAAGCGGATATTAATAAGAGACAGTGGATAAGCAATCAAGATAGCAAATAAGTCACGAATGCGATTTGGCACATAAGCAAGTACAGCCAAAATACCTAGCGCAAACCATGATGGCCAGTACTTTACATCCAGAAGCTGTTGCCACTGATCTGGATCAAAACCAGCGTGCTCCACATCCTCTTCACCACCCGAGCCCATAACCTTCTTACCACCGCTCTTAGCCTTTGCTTTAGCTTGATCATGAGCCTTGCTGCGATCGCTGGCAGCCTGCTTGGCAGCACTATCAGTCGACTCTGCCTTTTCTACATCAGCACTTGCAGTAGACTCTGCCTTCGCTGCATCAGCGCTAGCAGCACTTGCAGCTGCAGATGCGCTGCTGGTAGCAGTTACTGATTCGGCGGCATTAGCAGATGCAGGAGATGTATCTTCTGATGCTTTAGCATTGCTAGCTGCAGCTGATGCCTTGCTCTGATGCTTAAGCCCAGTCTTTACCTCGGCATTTGGTTCAGCCTTGTTTTGCTCAGCTGTATTTGGAGCTGATGCGACAGTGGCTGTTGCACTCTTAGTGTCAGCCTTAATCTCTACCTTAGCTTCTGTTTTAACAGTGGCTGCAGGTGATTGATCCTTTGGAGCTGTAGTCGGTGCACTAACAGTAGCTGTTGTATCTGCAGCACTAGGATCTTTCTTGGCAGTGGCGGCTTTTTGAGCCACTGTTGGAGCTGTTATTGAAGCTTCTTTTGAAGCAGCCTTGGCTGCTATGCCTTTTGGATCAGCCTTGGCTGCTGTGCCTTTTGGTTCAGCCTTAGCTGCCGTGGCTTTTGGCGCTGCCTTTGGGGCGGCTTTAACGTCAGATGCTTTGCGCTTAGGCGCGGCTTTTTGGGCAGCTGTTGGCTGTGCTTTTGGGGCGGCTTTGGCTTTAGCTACGGGAGTGGATGCACAATTGTCTCGTGGCTGTGAAGTCTTGAGTTCATCTGTATTGGACATGTGGTAACTCCCTGTAGGCAAATAAGCTAATGGACCTTGCTGCTTAATAGATTCGCATAGTAGTTATAGCGTGGCATGGGATGCAGTTGTTTTTGCACGCCGTGCTAGCTATAAAGTGCGGATGCTAAATAAGAAAAGCACACGTAATTATAAGGGATTATTAACAATAATGATGCACGGGCGGAGAATCTTGAGCCGCTGCGATAGATAAGCGCTTTTTGTTGATACTTGCGACCATCAAGCGTAAATGATGATGGTTTTAGTGATGTGATTTGTATGATGGACGAGGTTTGGGTTTAGGCTGTTAGTTATTTGGCCTTTGGGACATTCTTTCAATTTTGCCAGAGCTAAAAATACAAAAGGCTCTGACCTAGATGGTAAGAGCCTTTTTTAAAGCATGGGTAGTTGCGCTTAGAGAATCTTGTTTAAGAACTCTTGAGTACGCTTCTCCTTTGGATGCTCGAATACTTCGTTTGGATGGCCCATCTCCAGGATCTTGCCACCGTCTACGAAGATTACGCGATCAGCTACTTCACGAGCAAAGCCCATTTCGTGAGTTACAACCATCATGGTCATACCTGACTCAGCTAAGCGCTTCATAACCTCAAGTACTTCCTTAACCATTTCTGGGTCCAGTGCAGAGGTTGGCTCATCAAAGAGCATGATCTTTGGCTGCATAGCTAAAGCACGAGCAATAGCTACACGCTGCTGCTGACCACCAGAGAGCTGAGATGGGAATGAAGCAGCCTTATCCTTAAGACCTACTTTATCTAAAAGCTCTAAAGCAATCTTTTCAGCTTCTTCCTTACTCTTACCACGAACCTTGATTGGAGCAAGGGTAATATTGTCTAAAACAGACATGTGAGGGAAGAGGTTGAAGTGCTGGAACACCATACCTACTTCAGCACGAATGGTATTGATGTCTACCTTGCGAGTAATCTCTTCGCCATCGATAGCGATAACACCGTCAGTTGGAACCTCCAGGTAGTTAACGCAACGCAGTAAAGTACTCTTACCAGAGCCTGATGGGCCGATAACAACCACTACTTCGCTCTTGTTTACATCAAGATCGATACCCTTGAGGATCTCGTTCTTGCCGTACTTCTTTTTCAGACCACGAATCTTAATCATAGCTGGCCTCTAATAAATCTCTAAGTACCTGTTCACAACATATACAAGCTAAAGAGAGCAACTTATGATGGCTAGTGTTTACATCATAATTTTGGCTTTAAAGCTTGTTTTGATAGCAGCGCTAAGCAAATGATGCGCTGCTGTTTGCTGTGACTAAATTACTAATTGAAACGCTTCTCGAGGTAAGCCACGAAGCGGGTGATAGTTAAGGTCATAATCAGGTAGATGATCGCAACTGCAGTCCAAATCTCAAGAGAGCCGTATGTGGATGCAATAACTAACTGACCCTTTCTAGTCAGCTCCTCGAAGCCGATAACGGATACTAATGAGGAGTCCTTAAGCATGGCGATGAACTCATTACCAAGCTGAGGGATGGTGCGACGGAAAGCCTGAGGGATCACGATGTAACGCATGGTCTGAGTCCAGGACATACCTAATGAACGACCAGCTTCCATCTGACCCTTGTCAATGGACTGAATACCTGCACGGAAGATTTCAGCTACATAAGCACCAGAGTTAATGGAGCAGGCTGCAACTGCAGCTACAAACGGCTCAATTCTGGTTCCAAATACGATTGGAAGTGCAAAGTAGATGATGAAAATCTGTACGAGCAGTGGAGTGCCGCGAATAAAGTCTACGTAGATCTTTGCAGGGATTCGGATCCACGGATAACGTGCCAGCTCAGCAATACCGACAAAAAGACCGATACAGGTACCTAAGAACACTGACATAGCAGTGATCTCAATGGTAACTAAAGCACCGATGCCAAGGAGTGGCAAGCTGTCAATAATCAAGCTGAAGTCAAACGGTATCGACATGTGTTAGAAAGTCTCTTCAAACTATGACTGATGACCCAAGTCTCAATGAGACTAGGATGCAACCATGAACGACTCTAAAATGAGCCGCGACTAATAAATGCGGGTAGCCCCGTATTCTGATCCATCTGGGCTAAAATGCATTGCCCATAGAACGCAAGATTGTAACTCAAAACACTTTCAATCGCTATTAGTTTAGAGCTTAATCACAAATTCTTTGCCTAATATGGACTATTTGCTCATGCAAACTTACCCTTTTAACCACAGCTAACCCAACTAGCCCCCATATGCAGATCAGGTAGCCTTCTGTGCTTGTAAGCTTTGCGCATCGGCATGAGGCCCCTGTCTGAGCTTCCGCATTATGACCATGGTTGATCACCTGCATTATGGCCAGGGTTTAGCATCTGCATTATTGCCAGGGTTTAGCATCTGCATTATTGCCAGGGTTTAGCATCTGCATTATTGCCAAGGTTTAGCATCTGCATTATGGTCAGGCTTGAGCATATGCATTATTGCCAGGGATGGGCATAGGATTTGTGGCCTAGGCTGGGCATTGGCTTTTTGATGAGGGGCAGCGGCTGCATTTTTGCTTTGGCCAAAATGCAGAAAGCCTGGCAAATGCCAGGCCTTCTTGTGAAGTATAAGCTATATTAGCTTGTTACCTTTTGTAGTCGATTATGACTCGTTGTGAGGTAAGAGCTTGAACCACTTCTGGTAGATTTCGTTGTACTTGCCGTTCTCGTGGAGAGTCTTAAGAGCAGCATTGAGCTTGTTTAAGAGCTCTTTGTTGTTCTTGTTAACAGCAATACCGTACTTCTCAGCAGTTAAGATCTCAGGAATCTCAGCAACGCCTTCAGCAACATTGGACTTGGAGAGGAAGTAGAGGTTAATAGGACGATCGTTAACTACACCCTCACAGCCCTTTGCCTTTAACTCCATGAATGCTTCTGGCTGGGTGTTGAATGCCTTAACCTTACCTGGGCTTAGCTCTTCAGCCTTTAAAGCACCAGTAGTACCGATCTGAACGCAGATGGCCTGACCCTTGAGGCTCTTAACATTAGGATACTTATCCTTGTTGCTCTCTAAAATCAGAGCAGAAAGACCAGAGGTGTAGTAAGGCTCAGTAAAAGCAACGCGCTTAGAACGCTCTGGAGTGATAGACATAGCTGCAATAACAGTGTCGATCTGGCCAGTGAAAATGGCTGGAATTAAGCCGTCAAATGGCATGTTGCTAATTTCAACATTATCAAAGCCAGCTTCCTGAGCAATTGCCTTGATGAGCTCAACGTCGAAACCGGTTAAAGTACCATCTTCTGCTGCGAACTCGAATGGTGCAT
Source organism: Anaerobiospirillum succiniciproducens DSM 6400 (assembly GCF_000482845.1). Lineage (GTDB taxonomy): Bacteria > Pseudomonadota > Gammaproteobacteria > Enterobacterales > Succinivibrionaceae > Anaerobiospirillum > Anaerobiospirillum succiniciproducens. Next base: position 12,751 of record NZ_KI519515.1, on the reverse strand, counting down.
AGGTAGCCTCAGTACCAACGCGTAAGGTCTCAGCATATGAGCTTGCACTAAAGCCTGCACAGGTAAAAACAGTTGCACAAGCTAAGGCTTTGAGCGCACCGCTTAACTTTAAAGACATAACTAACTCCTATTTAACTCAGTTGCGTCCTGCGATCGCAAAGACCCTGCAATACTTGAGTCTTAACCAAAAACTTAATCTAGCATTAGCTAATGTAGCGTTCATTAAGAACTAAGGCTGCATAAGCCACTACTACCTCTGATGGTGATACCCATCATGAGGGGTATCTATTTATACAACAAAACATTGCAACTTTTCATGTAGTCCCCCTAAAAATCAGCTTAAAAGTGTTTTCTCTCACAGTTTAGAGACTAATGCACTAAAAGTGACCTAATACAAAAGCCTATCATTGCACAATGTTTCTAACATAGTACTCAAAAACCATGCTATTAAAACCATGCAAATTGGAGGCAAAGAGGTCTTAGATCGACCAGACTCTTAAAAACGCCCTACTTTCGCAACCATGGTCAGCAGCTACTGCGCAATTGAACTTGCATGTCCTGCCAATACTTACTTGCATGTCTCAGACAATACGTCTTTGTATGTCCTGCCAATACTTACTTGCATGTCCTGCCAATATGAAATTGCGTGCTATTTGCAATGTGAAGTTTTAATGGAGCTACATTAAAGACAAAGCCCCACTACCTATCTTATCGGATGGATAGTGGGGCAAGTTTCAGCAATTAGATGCTTATATTTGGCTTAACTTACTTAGCCTCAGCAGCTGCTTGAGAGTCAGCAGCCTTAAACCATTTGTCGTGAATTGCTTGGAAAGTACCGTTGCTCTTTAATGTAGCTAAAGCGCTATTAACCTTCTTTAAAAGCTCTTCATTGTTCTTTGGTACCACTAAAGCCATGTCCTCAGCATCCATAACCTCATCAATCTCATAAGTTTGCTCTGGGTTCTTAACAGTAGATAAGTAGTACTGATTTACAGGACGGTCGTTGAGCACAGCCTCACAACCACCAGAATGTAGCTCTAAGTAGGCTGCATAAGCGTCATTGAAAGTAACGGTGTTATCAGGAGAGATCTCTTTAGCCTTCATAGCTGATACAGAGCCAAGCTGTGCACACAGCTTCTTGCCTGCAAGTGACTTGTTATCAGGATACTTAGCCTTATCTGCAGCACGAATTACAAAAGTAAGACCTGAGATGTAGTAAGGGTCAGAGAAGTTAATACGCTTTTTGCGCTCTTCAGTAATAGTGAATGAAGCTGCAGCCATATCTACTTGTCCGGTGAGCATTGCTGGAATGAGGCCATCAAAAGGCATCTGCATCCACTCAACCTCTAGACCTAATTCTTTGGCGATAGCTTCGGTAAGGTCAATGTCAAAGCCAACGAGCTTGCCGTCTTGATTGGTAAACTCGAACGGTGCATAAGAAGACTCAGTGCCTACTAAGAGCTTATCCTCAGCAGATGCAGCAGAAGTTGCAAAAACAGCTGAGCACATTGCGGCTGCGCACATGGCTTGCTTAAACATTGAGTAACCCATAATCTATAATCCACCTGATGTAATTGCCGATCATGACAGCTAGCGTTGCGCTTTGGTCTGTAGCGCATAAGCATCTAAACTTAGCTCATTACTTGCCACTAGTTGTGCGCTTCTACAAGATGCAAACAACAACTGCGCTTTTGCTGTCTAAAATTCTTTGCCTCGTAGGCTTATGTGTAAGTCAATCATACGCACAACCACACTACATAGAACGTCTAACGCAAAATCGCCCCAAAATTGCACACCAGAAATCCATATTGATGCATAACCATAAACCCTTTATCTATCGCTATTTGCACAATACCTCAGCAATTTTTACGCACCAAACTCCAAATAGCCATGCATTAAAGGCGTGCACATTTGAGTAAATAAAGCAGTGTTTATTATGAAAAAATCCCATGAGCGGTAAGCAAAACACAGCAAGACACACTAGATAGAGCATGATCTAACCACCAGGCATGGCTGTATACATGTATGACGGGAGCTAATGCACCTGGTACTTTATTGCTGCAGATATGATGCTTAGAGGTCGGAACTCGGATACAAGAGCTATTGAAATTGAACGATGAATAGCTTTAAGCGAGATGCTATGGTGTGTAGATATTTTACTCAGGCAAAGCGTGCTTGTGCTTATGTTTTAGTGCACACGCGCATTCTTGATGTGAGTTTTTGTGCCAATTCATGGTAAAAAGACAATGCAATTGTGCAAAAAGGTGAGCTTGCCGTCAAAAGAGATGAAAGAATCATGGTTTAGGTTTTAAAGACAGTCTCACTGCGCTATGCTAGATAATACGTTAATGTTTGTTGTTAAGTGGAGTCTAACTGTGACCAGAAGCAACATTATTTTTGATTTCGGCGGAGTCCTGCTTGATTGGAATCCTCGTTACCTGTTCCGTGACTATTTTAATGACGACGCAAAGATGGAGAAATTCCTCTCTGAGATCTGTAATAGTGAGTGGAACGCTCAGATGGATGCTGGAAAGCCTTTTGCCGAGGGTGTAAAAGAACTTTCAGAGAAGTATCCTGAGTGGGCTGAGGCAATTGAACTGTACCACACAGGTTGGGTCAAGATGCTCAAGAGCGAGCATGCTGATGGCGTTGAGCTGCTCAAGCGTGTGCTTGCAGATGAGCGCTTTAAGGCCTATGGTCTGACCAACTGGTCTGCTGAAACTTTCCCATTTGCTTTTAGTCACTACCGCTTCCTCGATGATTTTGAGGGCATCGTAGTCTCCGGCGAAGAGAAGATGAACAAGCCTGACAAGCGCATCTACTATACACTGCTTGAGCGCTATCACTTAAAGGCTGATGACTGCATCTTCATCGATGACAATCAGGCTAACGTTGACATGGCTAACAAGATCGGCATTCACGCTATCTTATGGGAGCACAACCCAGAAGAAGTTTGGAAGAAGATTGAAGAGATCCAAAATCTTCCTGCTCCTGATGAGGGTGAAGAGCCTGTTAAGCACAATCACGAGTACAACTAATTACTCGTAGTAGCCCAATGCTACTATCTGTAAAAAACAGCGGCCTAGGCCGCTGTTTTTGTTTGCACTCGTCGAGCATTTGCTAAGTGCTGCAGCAAAAATGCATTTAGCGGTCAAAAAAAATTAAGTAAAAACTGATCTTAAGTAAAATCCAGCTCCATATGGAGAGACTATAGGCTTATATAAGCGCTTTATAGAAGAGTGAATTTACTTAATGTGAACTCGGCTACCTAATCAGGTTAAGGTTAAGATTACCGGTTCACTGATAACTGATGTTGGAGACATACCAAATTGATATGACATTTAGCTCATATTAAAAAAGTGTTCCGACACTTATACCAGACGAACCTGATATACATTAAGTAAATTTCATCTTGGACAAAGCCAACATTTATGCAGTATTTCACTGCGGGTGCTTGTTAATTTTACTTAACAACACTTTTTACTTAATTTTTATTAAGTAAAATTTTACTTAAAAAAAAAATCCCAGCGTAGTGCTGGGATTTATGGAAACAGAAAATGATTAGTGATTATCTTAAGACTAAACTTTTAGTCTAAGAAGCCCTTGAGGCCAGCTGAACGACATGGGTGACGCAGCTTACGTAAGGCCTTAGCTTCGATCTGACGAATACGCTCACGGGTAACGCCAAACTGACGACCTACCTCTTCTAAGGTGTGGTCAGAGGTCATGCCGATACCAAAACGCATACGCAGAACTTGAGCTTCCCTTGGAGGCATCTCATCTAATACACCGTTGATGGCGTTCTTTAATGATTCGGCAGTTGCTGCATCAGCTGGGATTGCAATTGAGCTATCCTCAATGAAATCTCCTAAATGCGAATCATCATCATCACCAACTGGAGTCTCTAATGAGATAGGCTCCTTAGCAATCTTCATTACCTTGCGAATCTTCTCCTCAGGCAGGCCCATCTTAAAGGCCAGCTCTTCAGGGGTAGGCTCACGACCCTTTTCCTGGAGCATCTGACGAGAAATACGATTGAGCTTGTTAATAGTCTCAATCATGTGCACAGGGATACGGATGGTACGTGCCTGATCAGCGATAGAACGAGTGATAGCCTGACGAATCCACCAAGTAGCATAAGTTGAGAACTTATAACCACGGCGGTATTCAAACTTATCAACTGCCTTCATCAGGCCGATGTTACCTTCCTGAATTAAGTCGAGGAACTGCAGACCACGATTGGTGTACTTCTTAGCGATAGAAATAACCAAACGTAAGTTTGCCTCAACCATTTCTTTCTTGGCTTTCTTAGCCATAGCGTCGCCCATCATAACGCGACGGGAGAGCTCACGCAGACGGTAAATAGAGATACCGGCTTCTGCCTCAATATCTGCTAATGCCTCTACGCACTTTTCAACCTGAGGACGATACTCTTTTAAGCGAGTTGCATATGCACGGCGTGGACGAATAGCCTTCTCGTACCAATCCATGGATGCTTCCATCTCAGACTCAGTGTACAGAGTACGTAAGTCTTCGATCTTCATACCGCAACGGTTAACTGCAATTTCACGAATGTGACGATCCTGGGTCTTAACACGATCCATCATGTCACGCATGTGATTTAACAGTGCTTCAAGCTGTTGTGGAACTAAACGGAAAGTAGAGAATAACTCAACTAAACGCTTGAGCTCTTCTTCGTACTTACGCTTAGTTGCAGCAGTAACCTTAGCAGCATTCATCTTAACGCGCAGAGCTTGAACCTTATCAAACTGTACACGTAGTTCTGCAAAGCGCTGCTTTACAAGCTCTGGATCTGGACCTGAGTCATTGCCTGATCCGCCAGCATCATCAGCAGCATCCTCATCCTCGTCATCATCGAGCTCAACAGCTGCACTCTTGGCTGACTTAGTACGCTTCTTAGGACCTTTCTTGGAGGCTTTCTTAACGTCACCGTCATCGCTCTCATCAAGATCAAGACCGTCTAAATCATCGGCATCAGACTCAATGTCATCGATGTTATCAGGGATTTCAGCATCAATCTGCTCATTTTCATCACCTTCAACTTCAACTTCCTTTGTTACGTCATCTTCCTCTTCTACATAAGGATCAGAGAAACCAACAATAACATCGGACAGTCTAGTCTCGGTCTCAGGATCGCAAGCTTCTTCGTAACGAGCAAAGAGATCGAACATAGCCATTGGGTATTCAACAATGCACTTTTGCACATTGTTTGTACTGCGCTCAATACGCTTAGAGATCTCGATTTCGTCCTTACGGGTCAGCAGTGATACGTTACCCATTTCACGCATGTACATACGTACAGGGTCAGTGGTACGGCCGATTTCAACACTGCTATCGAGCTGAGATGCTACGGTCTCAACGTCATCAGACTCCACGGACTGTGAGTTCTCATTTAAAAGAATCTCATCAGGATCTGGTGGGGTCTCACACACATTGATGCCCATATCAATGAAGGTCTGAATGAAGACCGATAACTGATCGCCAGAGATAATATCTGGTGGGATCAGGTCATTGATTTCTTCGATAGTAAGGTAGCCTTGCTCCTTACCACGGGCAATCAATTGCTTAAACTCGGTACTTGCGGAATTGTTATCCATCAAATCGTCCCAAAAAAATCTATCGGCTGAAAAAAGGCTCAACAGTAAATTATATGCCTATCTTGCCTACTAGTCAACCAAACTGACATGCTCAAACGCCCATGAGTCTTGTAAATATCAGCATCGTGACAACCTCCTTTATTTTGAGCACTGTTATAACTGGTCTTTGTTGGTATACAACCTGAGCTAACCTGTACACTTTATTTGGTCTAGCCTCTTACATGTACGACCACGTAAATTGCTCAACGATTTTAGGTAACTGGTACCTTAGTCCACTGTGAAAAACATACTGCAGTGGCGTAATAGTTGTTATCTGACAATCATTGACAGATAGATGCTTTCAGTACGCATAGACTGAACAGATGCTATTTACAGGCCATGATGTAGTTGTATACCGCTCTATCATGCTAAGCAATAGCTAGCTAATAAACAGATAGCAGCACAACTATCTCAAGGCTTTAGCTCTGCCATTCAAGGCGTGGCGACAGATGCAAATTTTGTCAGCCGAATCCGCTCTTTAATCTCAATGCGGCGCGATCCGGATACTGCTATAGATGCAGCTATGCCTGAAAAACTGTTTTAAATTCAATAGATGAAGGAGAGCGTGTATCTCAATCACTTCATCTACGATGCGGCGTTGTATATATGAAAGGAATCTCTTCACATCCAGCGCCAATATAAGACCAACCAAAAACCATCATGAGCAAAAACGCTAAGGGAAAACTTACCCTAGCTGCAACAAACATTGCACCTTAAGCAAAGATAAAAGGTTAATGGAGGTCTTGAAGAGTTCATACCAGTCGATTGACTGGCACTAAAGATGGTAATGAGCTTAGCTAAAAATATACAAAGGTATAAAAGGCCAATCAGCCTTAAAAATGAATAGCTAGCTTCAATACATATCTACACAGCCTTGGCCTTAGCCAAAGCTATGAGTTGTAATAAGTAACTAGGCTAAGTTGCGGCCTTGATCGGTTACAACCTGACGATATGGGCACATAAACTCTCTGAGAACCTTAAAGATGGCTCCCACCTGAACAGAGTGCTGTGCGTCAATAAGGAACTCGCGGTTACAGAACATCACACGGTAGACGTCATCCTTAACAGTGTTTGGATCGTCTAACACAATGAAGTCGTAAATCTCCTTAGTCTTGCTTGTGCACATGGAGATAACACTGCCGCGCTTAATTTGGAAGCTTTTGCCTGTGTAAGGTAAGAATGAACACATGATGGCTTTACGTGGAGGTGCGACAAAACGTGCACCAGCTACGGCATTCAAAGATAGCTCCATGTTTGCAGACACTTCATCAACAGCACTGACGTCAGGGACACCAATAGCATTAAGACCTGCAGTAAAGTCATTAAGCATCTGACCGTCTAAAATGCAAAACGGCTCTCCAATCTCAGGGAAAGATGCTAGAGCTTCGACACGGTAGTTGGTTCTAAAAAAGAACCTACGTCCATTATCTAGCGAGAGGTTGATGCCAAGATACACTTGTCCCTCTACGCTTTGAATGGACCATGTCCATGAGTCGCTCGGAGTTATCCTCATACGGAATACCTTAGACAAATATGCTCATTGAAAACTACTTACTCATGCACTTCTATAGCTAGCTCGCTCATGTTCAAGTATCTCTAACTTGAGCAAATGAAAGTAACATCAACGTACTGATGAACTTTACTTAATTCACTATAGAAACTAGTAAAGCAGTGCAATGGGCTATTTAGCCACCTACTCGTCAAATCCAAGATCAGGCTACGTAAGCGTGTACTTTGATTTTGAGAGTTACTAACAAGATCAGACTAGAACAGTTTTAACAAATAGCTACTAAACAACCTTTGAGCTTATTTAAAAGCTTGGGCTGCATATGAGGGCGCCAAAACTAAGTCATGCCAACAAGATTGTATAAAGCTGCTATCGCTGTAAGTCTATCTATGTCAAATCAAACATTAACAGCAAAGCACGTACTACAGATCAAGCAAAAGATCTGTGGAACATAAAAGTTAAGTATCTGCCAAAGGCAAAACTCAACAATGTAAGTCATCAATTTTTAGACAACCTACTGCACCATAACATTCTAGCAAAGATCTGCAAAGAAATATGTCCCACGAACACAAAGTGACACGCTCATCAACAAATTTTGACAAAAGATATTCACACTCTGAGCCAAAACTCATCTCAAATACATGTATAGAACACTCTCACTCATAAGCATAAGATCTTACTAAAATCCCATGTATAAGCCTCTCCTTAGACGGATGCTCTAAGCTAAGCAGAGCCAAGAACACTCCATAACAAGAGTGTAAATTATCTTGTATGAAAATATCTTTCCATCTAAGGTTGCAAAGCCATACTGTGGAACATGCCAAGGAGCCGCCCAATAGTAGTGCACAATAGAGAAATCTCATGCAAAGTTCATACACAAGCGCTTCACCAAAAACCCGACACCCAATATCATCCCCCGCCAACAAAACAAAAAACAACTAACCAAGCGTAACAACTGGCTTATACAAGCCATTTATGCCAAAGCAACACTACTAAAAACCAGTTAAGAAATGTTCCACGCCTAAGAGCTCATGTGACGGTACACAATCTCTAGGCAAAACCTTGCCACGCATCCACAAAAAGAGGACTTAAAAACGCAGCCCAAACCAAGAATCTCATTGAACATAATTACGGGTGACTCATTTTAGATTTTGCCCGAATCCCCATACATTTTTTCAATATCTAGTTAAGCCGCGATCAAAACACCAGCACCACTCCACTTACGCTCACAGCTCGCCAATTAAGATCAACGCCACAAGATCAGAGATCAAGGATCAGAGATCATAGATCAAGGTTAGCCACTCCATATCAATGCCGAAGATCAAACTCCACGATCGCTAGTTCAAGATCGCTGTACAAGATCTCAGCCCTAACCATATATGTATGTATCCACACCCCAAGATCTCAAGATCGCCATCCACGAGCTTAGTCCTAACCATATATACCCACGATCTAAGATCTTAAGATCGCCATCCACGATCTCAACCCTAACTATATATACCCACGATCTAAGATCTTAAGATCGCCATCCACGATCTCAACCCTAACTATATACGCCCACGACCCAAGATCTTAAGCTCGCAAGTCACGATCTCAACCCTAACCATATATACCCACGTTCCAAGTTCTCAAGATCACAGTTCAGCACCAAACAACGATCTCAGCATACCAATAACTACCTTTCCACGATCTCTGGTCGTTTTACTTCGATCTCATATCCACTATAAATCGACGATCGCTGATCTTTTGATCTTAGCGCTTCATTACGCTCTGATCTTGGTGTGTCAATAATTAACTCACAGAAACTGCGTTACCAACACATACTTAATCATTGAATCATAAATGCCACTTTCTTAGCTTTTTGACAAAACATGGCGGCAAATTTGACTATGCAAAATCTCACTTGTTGTATGGTGAAAGGCATGTAATTGTTAAAACTCTCACACTTTTGAATTAAACAAAAATTGAAATGTTTCAAATGATAAGTATTCCGTAATATCAAGGGAATCAAACATTTACGACGAATACTTTGTCAAAACATATTTACTAATTACACACAAAATTTAACACATCAACAGTAATAGCACTTGTGTACATTTTCAAAATGGCACTTGTGTTGCAACCGATATAGACAAGCAACTCATGACTTTTATAGATATGCAGTTTCAAAATCTTTTAAGTCTTTGGGGTAGCAATCAACAAACAAAATAAGGTGCTCGCCTCAGCAGAATATAGCGAACAGGTTCTAAAGCGCCATATAAAAGATCACAGCTTACGAGCAGCTGGATCGGCTATATAGAGATACAACTATGGCTTTATATGTAAACACTAACGTTAGCTCTATTAACGCTCAGCGTAAACTTGCTAACTCTACTCTTGCGCTTAATACCTCATACCAAAGACTCTCATCAGGTCTCCGTATCAACAGCTCCAAAGACGACGCTGCTGGTCTTCAGATCTCTGATCGCTTAAC